>JALYTS010000019.1 GCA_030854185.1 Actinomycetota bacterium
GCCCGGTGCCCCGCCGCCCGGTGCCCCGCCGCCCGGTGCCGCCGGCCCAGCACCGGATGCCGGAACGAACAGCGACAACGACTCGAACAGCGGGGGATCGAGCGGACCTGTCCGTGCGGCGCCGCGTGCCGCACCGAACAAACCGGCCGGCGCCGTAGCCAGGCCGGGTCCCCCCGCGGCTCCCGCTACCGCACCGCCGCCGAGCTGGGTCACCACGTACACCTGGACCAGCACCTGGTCCAGCCCACCTCCTTCCCCGACCACCACAGAGCCGCCGCCCCCGCCACCTCCTCCTCCTACTACTACGACAACCACGGAGTCCCCGCTGCCCACGACCAACAAGGCCATCCCGACCACCACCCCCCGCCGGCGTCACGGGCAGGCTGGATGAACCAGACAACGGCTCGCCACCATCCGAGGCACGACGGCGCAGAGGTCTCCTTGGCTGGGTTGGAGCCGGCGCAGACGTTGTACAAGGCGGTCTGCGCCGACCCATCGGCGCCACTGGCGGTATGCATCATCGGGCCCGGAGGATGTGGAAAGAGCGCGCTGCTGGCGGCGCTGCGTGAGGTCTACCTCGCGGCCGGGGTAAGCGTCGTCGGGACCGGCGCGGTTCCCGTCGAACTCAAGCCGTCCTCGGATGTGGCCGTGCTGGTCGACGACGCCCATCAGCTCGACGGCCCCGGCCTTGAGCGGCTGCGCCGTCTGGCGGTGACCGGCGAAGTGCGGCTCGTCGTCGCCTACCGGCCCTGGCCGAGGAAGCCGGAACTCGACGGGCTCGAGGACGCTGTGCGCGGTCACCATGCGCCGGTGTTGTTGGATCGGTTGGATCGTCGCGGAATCCAGATCCGCTGCGCGGCGCGGCTCAGTGGGGCATTGTCCACGTCTGCAGTCGACCTGCTCTGCGAGCAGACCGACGGGGTTCCGATGCTGATCGACTGGGTGGTGGACTCGCTGCCGACCGGCGGCAGGCTCGACGGCGACCGTCCAGAGCTGCCGCCGGGCGTCGTCGACCGCGTCCGGCACGGACTGGACAGGCTGGTCCCCCAGCTCCGTGCGTTGCTGCTGGCGGTGGGTCTCGGCGCGGCCCCGGACCCGGAGATCCTGGCCGGGGTGCTGGTGCTGGATCCGGCTGTCGTTGTCGACCTGTTGTCGATGGCGCAGGCGGCCGGCCTGTCGCGCAGCGATGGCCGGGTGATCCCGCTGGTGCGGCGAGCCATTGTGGCTGCTGCCGCGCCGGGCACCAGGCGGGTGGTTCAGCGGCTGGTGCTCGCTGCCCACCTCGGAAGTGGCCGGCCGGTGCTCAGCCTGGCCCACCAGTTGGTCGATGCGGGTGCCCGAGGGAACGATCTCGCGGCCGTTTTCGAGGCGGCTGGCGACGCCGCCATGTCCGAACCATCCGGGTCCGGTGCGGCGGCGCAGGCCGCGCAGCTCTACGCCCAGGCCGTCGCCGCCGGTGCCGACCCGGCCTTGTTGGCGCCCCGACGGGCCGAGGCATCGGCTCTCGCTGGTGACCTCGACCAGGCGCTGCGTCTCGCCGACCAGG
This sequence comes from Actinomycetota bacterium, assembly GCA_030854185.1. GTDB lineage: Bacteria > Actinomycetota > Actinomycetes > Mycobacteriales > Pseudonocardiaceae. Next base: position 1,547 of record JALYTS010000019.1, read on the forward strand.
CATTGTCTGACCCATCGTGTCCAGACCTCGGCAGGGCGGGCAACGTCGCGGCCGCAGTTCTGGCTCAGCGCGGTCTACTGACTCGCAGCGCCGAGGTCTACCGCTGGGTCGGCCCCGCCCGGATGGGATCGGCGGCGCCGCTGGCGGCGCTGGCGCTGCTGGGCACCGGGTCGCTGGCCGAGGCTCGGGACGTGCTGGCGACCTCTGACGGTGACCGCCCGCCGACGCTGGTTGCTGGGGCGGAGTCGCTGATGGCCGCCGGTGTCCTCGAGTCGGTGGTCGGTTCACCGATGGCCGACCTCACGACGGCCCCGATGCTGGCACTGTCGACGCTGACCAGAGCCGCCGCGCTGCTCGAACCGGGTGGACGCGCCGCGCTGCTCCCAGACACCCCGGCGGCGTTGGCAGCGATCGTGGCGCTGCATTGTGGTGAGCTTGACGTCGCCGTCTCGGTCCTGGAGCGGGCGCTGGCCAGCGACGCCGGCGGGTTGTTTGCGCGAGCCCGCCACCAGTTACTTCTGGCCTGGACCGCGATGATCCGCGGCGACCTCGCGTTGGCCAGGCGATGGCTGGCTCGCGCCGTACCCGACTCAGGCACCCTCGAACCACGGGAGGAGCTGTTCGCCGCTGCGCTGGCGGTTGGTCTAGCCCGGCGCGAGAGCGACATTCCTACGTTGCAGACAGCGTGGGCGGCGGCCCGGGAGGCGATCGTCCGGCACCCGGCTGACCTGTTCGCCCTGTTGCCGCTGGGTGAGTTGGCCGTGGCCGCGGCCAGACTAAGGGACTTCGACCGGGTGGCGCCGCACCTGGCGCAGGCCTGGATCCTGCTTGAACGCCTGGGCGACCCGCCGCTGTGGGCCGCACCGCTGCACTGGTACGCCATGCATGCCGCGATGCTGCGAGGGCAGCCCGAGGCGGTCGAGCCGCATACGGCGGCTTTGGCCCAGGCAGCAGAGAACAACCACTACGCCGCCGTGCTCGCTGCCGCCGGACGCGCCTGGATGCAGGTGCTGGCCGGGCAGTTCGACCCGGCTGAGGTGGAGGCCGCGGCGCGCGGACTGCAGACGATCGGCCAGGCCAACGATGGCTCCCGGCTCGTCGGGCAGGCCGCGATCCGCACCACCGACCGCAAGGCCATGGTCGCGCTGCTCGGATGTGCCCGGGCGCTGCAGGCCACCGGCCCCGGCGCGGCCAGCCCTTCGCCAGAGGGTGCGCCGGACGATTCGCCCGAGCCCGCAGTTGCCACCCGTCCGACCGCCCCACCGGCCAACGGGGCCATGCTGAGCAGCCGGGAGCACGAGGTCGCCGAACTCATCCTGACCGGACTGACCTACCGGCAGATCGGCGAACGGCTGTTCATCTCGGCGAAGACCGTCGAGCACCACGTGGCCCGGATGCGTCAGAGATTGGACGTGACCAGCCGAGACGAGCTGTTCGCCCAACTCCGCATGCTGGTAGGAGCTAGCGGGTCGTGATCTCCAGCGGCTCGTAGAGGGTGGTGCGCTGGGCCAGCGGTCGGCCGAGCGGCTCGACGATCGCGCGGAACCCGGCCTCCTCCAGGCCCTGCCCGTGGCTGGCGCCCGCCGCACGGCTGATGTTCTCGTCCATCAGCGTGCCACCCAGGTCGTCGACACCGGCCTGCAGCAGCTGGCGGGCACCCGAGGCGCCGAGCTTGACCCAGGACGCCTGCACATGGTCGATCAACCCGTGAAACGCGATCCGGGCCACCGCGTGCACCAGCAGCACCTCTCGCCAGGTCGGCCCCCGCCGGGCGGCCCGCTTGAGATACATCGGCGTCGCCATGTGCACGAAGGGCAGCCCGACGAACTCGGTGAAGCCGCCGGTCCGTGCCTGCAGTTCCCGAGCTCTCAACAGGTGCCGGGCCCAGTGCACCGGTTGCTCGATGGCCCCGAACATCATCGTGACGTTGGAGCGCAGCCCCACCGAGTGCGCCACCCGGTGCGCCTCCAGCCACTCCGCAGTAGTGATCTTGTCGGGGCACAGCACCGCGCGGATCTCATCGTCGAGGATCTCAGCGGCGGTACCGGGCAGCGATCTCAGACCGGCCTCGCGCAGCCGGGTCAGGTAGGCGGCGAGCGGCTCGCCCAGCCGCCGGGCGCCTTCGGTGACCTCCAGCGCGGTGAAGCCGTGAATGTGGATTCCGGGGGCCGCCTCATGAATGGTCCGGCATACCGTGACGTAGTAGTCACCATCGAAGCTGGGGTGGATCCCGCCTTGGAGGCAGACCTCGGTGGCGCCGAGGCGCTGCGCCTCCAGCACCCGCGACACGATCTCGGGCAGATCCAGCAGGTACGGAGCGCCACGCAGATTCAGCGACAGCTTGCCCTTGGAGAACCCGCAGAACCGGCACCGGAAGGTGCACACGTTGGTGTAGTTGATGTTGCGATTGGCCACATACGTGACGGTGTCGCCGACTGCTTCGGCGCGTAGCTCGTCGGCCAGCCCGGCGACGGCGCCGACCTCGGGGCCGCGGGCTCGCAACAACGCGACCAGCTCCTCGATTCCGGGGCGCTGGCCCGCGCGAACCCCGTCGAGCACTGCCCGCACAGCGCCGGTCACCCGCCCCAACGCGGGCAGCAACACCGGCGGCGCGGCGCTGCCGCCCGAGTACCAGGCGGTAGAGCGGCGCCCGCCCAAGATCACCTCCGCGCCATCGCCGACGTCGGCGGCTCGCGGCGCGGACTCCGGGAACACCGCGCCCGGATCGTCGCGCCCGAGACCCTCGGCGTCGGAGCGGTCCAGCACCCCGAACCGGACCGCTTGATCCAGCCATCGGTCCGGGTGCAGGGCGTACTCCGGGTAGATGGTCAGGCGTGGAGCCAGCGTGTGGCCCGCCGTCTGGGTAGCGCCGCGCAGCTCGTCGAGCGCCGGCCAGGGCCGCTCGGGATTGACGTGATCCGCAGTGATGGGGGAGACCCCGCCCCAGTCATCGATGCCGGCGGCGAGGACGCTCGCCGGATCGTCGGTGAGATTGGGCGGGGCCTGCACGTGCACCTGCGGCGGCAGCAGCAGCCGAGCCAGCGCGATGGCCCGTAGGTGCTCCCGCGGTGGGCAGGGTGAAGCGCGGCGCATCGCGGTGCCTGCCTTGGGTCGGAAGTTCTGCACGATCACTTCTTGGACGTGCCCGAAGCGCCGGTACGCGCGGGCGATCGCCTCGAGGGCCACGACGCGGTCGGCCTCCGTCTCGCCGATACCGACCAGGATTCCGGTGGTGAACGGGATCGCCAGCTCACCCGCGGCGTGCAGGGTGGCCAAGCGCCGGTCCGGGTGCTTGTCCGGGGCGCCACGGTGCGCGACCAGGTCCGATCGCAACGATTCGATCATCATCCCCTGGCTGGCGGTCACTGTGCGCAGCGCTGCCAGTTCGTCGGGATACAAAGCGCCGGCGTTGGCATGCGGGAGCAGCCCGGTCTGCTCGAGCACTGCTCGGCAGGCCGCAACCAGGTAGTCCACCGTGGAGTCGTACCCGTGATCGGCCAGCCAACTCCGAGCTGAAGGGTAGCGGTGCTCGGGGCGCTCACCGAGGGTGAACAGCGCCTCATGACAGCCGAGCTCCGCGCCCCGCCGGGCGATCGCCAACACCTCGTCGAGCTCCAGGTAGGGCGATGGCAGTTCCCGGGGAGCGTGCGCGAAGGTGCAGTACCCACAGCTGTCCCGGCACAGCATGGTCAACGGCAGGAATACCTTGGGCGAGTAGGTCACCCGCGTGCCGTGCACCGCATCACGCACCGCGCGAGCTCGCCGCACCAACTCCCCGGTACGGAGCCGGGCAAGCTCGTCCCCGTCGTTCGTCATGCCTCTTACCCTGGCAGCGAAAGTGCGGTCTAGCGCGTTGCAAGGCGTACGCGGTCGCGGCCGGCGGCCTTGGCGGCCAGCAGGGCGCCGTCAGCGGCAAGTAGCAGGTGGTCGATCTCGTCACCGTCATTGGGCCGGACCGCCGCACCTATCGACACCGATATCCCGTCCACGGTGACCGGTCGATCGTGCGAACTGTCGACCAGGACACGCAGCTGGCTGATTCGCTCCCGGATCCGGTCCGCGATGTCCTCGACCTGGTCAATGCCCACGCCGGAAAGCAGGATCACGAACTCCTCGCCCCCGAACCGCCCGACCAGATCGTAGGGCCTGGTCTGGGAACGGAGCTCGTCAGCGACGGCGCGCAGCACCTGATCACCGACGAGATGACCCATCCGGTCGTTGAACGACTTGAAATGATCAAGGTCGAGCATCAGTACACCGAGCGGGTCGGCGAGCCGGCGGGCGCGTTCAAGCTCCCGGCCGGCCGCCTCACGCCAGAAGCCCGCGGTGAGCAGGCCAGTCTTGCTGTCAGTGCGTGCGGCCTGCTGGAAATGCGGTAGCAGCAGGGCGCGGTGCAGTGCGAACACGGTAACCATGAGGACGGCGACCAGCCACGGTGCGAAGGCCAGCATCACCGCGAATCCGACTCCGAGCCCGAGCGCGGCCGCCACAACGATCTGATCACCCGGGTTGCCCAGGACCTGGCGGGCCGGCTGCAGTGGGTCGGACATGATCACGGCACAGACCACCAAGGCGTAATTGACCAGCCAGAACGCCGTCCCGGAACCGATCAGGACAGCGAGACCCACTGGCCCCTGCGGGATGATCGGGTACTCAGCGGGCTGGACCAGCTGCAAGGCGGCGACTGCGGCCGTGGGCGCCAGCACCATCGTCGCGGCCGAGAACAGCTTGCGGTACAACTTGCCCGAGCTACCTCGGTACCAGGAGTGCAGATGCACCAACCCGGTCAGGCCGAAGACAAGCGGTAGCGGAACTGACAAGGTTGCCGCGAAAATCCATAATGAGGTGAGACTCGTCAGCAGGCCGGTACCCGTCGTCCGCTCGCGCAGGCTCTCGATCCGGCGAACCGCCTCCCGATGCACGACCGCCCCCGCGGCCAGCAGCCCGAAGCGCACCAGATCGTCAGAGCGGATCGGTATCGCCACGGTGATCCCGGCAGCCAGCGCCAACGCCACGATATCCACGGTGAGGGCGTAGGCGATGACAACTTTCCGCTCGCACCACAACTTCCACTGCCAAGGGTGCAGAGCCATCACGCCGCGCCTCAGTTCGACGCGTTCAAACCCGTGGCTCATACTCACTAGGTTCCCCCGGCAGTGACGTTGAGCGATCTTCCCCCAGCGTAATCGGCTGGCGACTCTTTGTCATCCTCCGAGCGGAGTGCCACATCCAGCGGATATTTCGTCACTCTCAGCCATACGGTACCGCCAAATGGTTGGGTGCCGCGCCCGCATGGTGGGCCAGGATTTCCCGTGCACCGATCGCCGCTGGTATGAAGTGTCACCCAGAGTCGCATCATGCGCTCCGCGAGGGGGTGGTGGTCGTGAGCAGACGGGGACGAGCCCTGCGGGTGCTGGCCCTGTTGCTGGTGGTCTACGCGCTGCCCGCCAGCTTGCTGTCCAGCTCCAGCAGTGCGTCCGTGGTGCCATCCGCGACGGTCGCCCTACCCGCCTCGCAGCCTCCTGCCGGCTCGATGGGGCCCGGCACGGTTGCGCCGATCGTGATCCCGCCAGACCCGGCGCTCAGCCTGCCGCCCAGCCCGCCCCCGGTCTCGCCATTCACCGGCCTGCCAACCGACCTCGGCGCGCCCGTGCTCTGCGTGAAGATCGACAATGCGTCGGTGGCCCGCCCGCAAAGCGGGCTTGAGCTGGCCGATCTGGTCTACGTCGAGCCCGTCGAGGGCGGCCTGAGCCGGCTGCTTGCCGTGTATCAGTCCCGAGTCCCGCCACAGGTGGGGCCGGTACGCAGCTCGCGAGCCTCCGATGTGGAGCTGCTGGCCAATTTCGGCCGGCCCGCGCTGGCGTTCTCCGGCGCGGCGCCTGAAGTCGGCGCGCTGGTGGACCGCGCTCCGATACTTGACGTCTCGGCCATCGCGCGAGCGGGCGACTATCACCGCGATCGGCGAAGGCCGATGCCGCACAACCTCTACGGCGACGCCAACCTGCTACGCCACGGAGGCGCGCCACCGCGAGATATCGGGTTCCGCTTCGGACCTCCTCCGCCCGGCGGTCGTCCGGTACCTGGGACCGAGGTCAGATACTCGGCGGCGGCCATCGGCGTGCAGTGGGTGCCCGAGGAGTCCAGGTGGGTGATTTCCATGGACGGCTCCCCGCTGCGCTCCGCGTCTGGACCACGGCCAGGTGCGGCGACTGTGGTCCTGCAGCGGGTGTCAGTGCACGCTACCGCGGTCCACGACGCGGCCGGCGCAGCGTCGCCGTTCGCGGCGACCGTGGGCTCCGGTGATGCCGTCGTGCTCCGCGACGGGCTGGCGTTCAGCGGGAGCTGGTCGCGTCCCAACCCCGACGCGATCACCGCCTTCACCCTGCCGGATGGATCGCCGCTGACCTTCGCCCCCGGCCCGGTATGGGTTGTGCTGGTTCCGAGCTGACCGCCGGCAGGGTGGAGGGATATACCGGCCGGGGGTACGTTGACCCTAAGCACTGCAATCCTTCGCACTGGCTCTGCTCGAAGAACATATGGCGACCTGCATGGTCGACGCTGCGGCCGACGGGTCTGATGCCGGCGTCAAGGTCACGGAACCGGCCGACGCGATCGCTCGTCTGGTCCGGTCCTGACGAACCGCGCAGAGCCGCGCAACGAGGTTGAGGAGGTTATGGACATGGGGGACACCGCCACGGTTGGTGAGTACACCATTACGGGGATGGTTTGCGAGCACTGTGTCACGGCGGTGACGAAGGAAGTCGGTGGCATCGTCGGCGTCTCAGATGTGCAGGTCGATCTGGCCACCGGCCGGGTTCGCGTTACTAGCAACGGGCCGTTGGACGCCGCCATGGTCCGCGCTGCGGTCGACGAAGCCGGCTACGAGATCTCAGTCTGAGATATCAGATCAGGACCTCGAACCGACATGCTCGACACTCGAAAGTTCCGGACCGGGCAGCTGAGAACCCCGGTTCCCTTGCTGGCCCTGGTCGCCGGTTTAGTGGCGTTGTTCGGCTTCGGGATCAATTTCGGTGAGGCGGTCGTGGGTCGCGCCGCGCCAGGCCCCATGACCACGGTCGCAACGGCCTCGGTGACACCGACGATCATGGCAAGGGGCCCGGCGGGCTGGCCATCGCCAGCCAGGGGACCGTACCGCTGGAACTCGACGAGCCGGGTAGCTACCGAGCTTTCGCCGACTGCCGGTTACTACCGGATGTTCCTGGAATTTCAGCATCGTGGTCAGCTGCGGACCGTCGAGTTCACCGCGCTGGCGAGGTGACCCGTGGCCACTGTCGATGACCGCGGCTCCGTGACCGGACCTAGTGCGCTCAACCGCCAGCTTGAGCTGGCCATCGGTGGCATGACCTGTGCGTCCTGTGCAGCTCGCATCGAGAAGAAGCTGAACAAGCTCCAGGGAGTGCGGGCCAGCGTCAACTACGCGACCGAAAAGGCGCGAGTCGACTACGCAGTCGGTTCACACCCGAGGATCTCGTCGCCACCGTGGCGCGCACCGGCTACACCGCGGAGCTGCCCGCCGAGACCGGCCCCGATGCTGACCAGCACACCAGCACACCAGCACACCGGCCCAGCCGGCACCGACCTCAGCGAGTTGCGGGTACGGCTGCTGGGTAGTGCTGTGCTCGCCGTCCCGGTGGTCGCGATGTCGATGGCGGCGATGGTGCCGGGCTGGCAAGTACCCCGCGAGTTCGACGGACTGTCGCTATTCCTTACCGCCCCGGTAGTGACGTGGGGAGCGTGGCCCTTTCATCGGGCCGCTTGGCAGAACTTGCGGCACGGCGCAGCCACCATGGACACGCTGGTCTCGATGGGTGTGCTGACCGCATTCCTGTGGAGCTGCTACGCATAGTTCGTCGGTAGCGGCGGCCTCATCCAGCGGCACGAGGTAGTGGCCTCCGGGTATCACGCCCATAGCCAGGTCTACTTCGAGGTCGCCGCCGGCGTCACGGTCTTCCTGCTGGCCGGTCGCTACTTCGAGGCGCGTGCCAAGCGGCGCGCAGGTGCGGCACTGCGGGCCCTGCTGGACCTCGGCGCCTCAGACGTCGCGGTGCTGCGCCGCGCCGCCGCCGTGGAGGACCCCTCCGAGCACCCCATCGCCAGCGCAATCGCCGGCGGTGGCCTGGGACCGGGTGGCGCGCGGCCTGCTTTCGGTGGCCGACACCGTCAAGCCGAGCAGCGCCGAGGCGGTGCGCCTGCTGCGCGATCTGGGATTGAACCCGGTGCTGCTGACCGGCGACAACGAGACCGTGGCCCGCGCAGTGGCCGCCGAGGTCGGTATCGACACGGTGATCTCCGGGGTGCTGCCCGAAGGCAAGGTCGACGAAGTGCGGCGGCTGCAGCAGTCGGGTCGTGTTGTGGCGATGGTCGGCGATGGCGTCAACGACGCCGCGGCGCTGGCCCGGGCCGATCTGGGGTTGGCCATGGGCACCGGCACCGATGCCGCCATCGAGGCCAGCGACCTGACCCTCGTCCGCGGTGACCTGCGGGTGGCCGCCGATGCTATCCGGCTGTCCCGGCGCACCTTACGCACCATCAAGGGCAAATCCCTGTTCGGCATCCCGCAACGCTTGGCGCAGCGTGTCGGCGGCGGCGTCGAGTTCGGCCGGATCTGGATCGGGGTTGGCGTTGCCGAAGTCGAAGTCGTCGACGCTCCAGGCGGGGAACACGTGCACATGCAGGTGCGGCACCTCGAACCCGGCAATGATGAGGCCGGCGCGGGGTGCGTCGAATGCGGCCTTCTGCGCGGTGCCGATGCGCCTCGCTACCGCGACGAGATGGGCCAGCAGGTCATCGTCCGCGTCGGTCCACTCGTCGATTTCAACCCGAGGGACGACCAGCGTGTGTCCAGGCCGCAGCGGGGCGATGGTGAGGAACGCGACGCAGCGTTCGTCACGCCAGACGAATCGCCCCGGAATCTCACCCTGGATAATTCGGCTGAACAGCGTCGACACGATTCTCCTCCCGGTGCATTGCGGCCAAAGTGCAGCGCAGCTAAGAGCAGGCACAGCTAACGGCAGTCACAGTATTGTGTGCCGGTCCAGCCACGAACGCAGCTGCGCGCCACCATCGGCGGCGGGGTCGGTGGTGGTGATGCGCGGACCGGTGAACGTCCGGGACCGGCTCGACGTCCCGCCGACGACGAGCACGGTGCCTGGGTGGCGTCGGGCCAGTTGAGCGAAGTCCCCGTCACCGGTGGCCAACAGCAGCGGCCGGTCATCGGTGCGGTAGGCGCGGGCCAGCAGCAGGTCGGCGCCCTGCCATCCGCTGGCTGGCAGAACCTGAGCCTGCGGGGGCCAATCGAGGGCTTCCAGCGCTGCCGGTACTCCGGCTATCACGACGTCACCGGATGGCGCCTCTGCCAGCGCTGCGACGAGCAGACGCAGTCGAGGCACGTCGAGGTTGTCCGCATCGATCAGTACCTGCACGGTGTGATCCTGCACGGTGTGATCATGCACCTGCCGGGTCGGGCCGGTTTCCGGGCCGCATTCGATCAGTTATGCGAAGCTCTTGACGTGCGACTGACCGGGTTGGACACGGCCTTCCGCTGCCTGGATCGGGACGTGTCACCGATGCACCTCGGTGCGTTGACGATCTTTCGGCCAGGCCTGACGTGCAGCAACGAGCCGAGGCGATGCAGTCTGCGGTGGCGGAGTGCACGATCTGGTCGAGCGGACCCAGCCATCTGCCGGCGCCACCTCGGGCAAATGCCGGTGACTCTTTGTGTCCGGCTATGCTGAGCCGGTGACGACTTTCGACGCTGCAGCAGTGGATTGCCGGGTATCGGTCTTTCGTGAGGGGCTCCTGGCCTCAATGGGCCATGACGTGACCCTGAGGGTGACCAGTTTGTCCCTGGATGTGGGGGATGACGACGGGGTCACCGTCGATCTCGACGCCGGCTCGCTGCGGGTGACGACCGAAGCGGTCAAGGAGTCGGATCGTAAGGAAATCGAGAAGAACACCGAGAAGACACTCGAGGTACGGAAGCATCCGAAGATCCAGTTTCGCTCGGTGTCGGTGGTGCGCGATGGTGACCGGGCGCGTATCGAGGGAGACCTCACGCTGCACGGTGTCACGAAAACGATCTCGGTCGAGGCCCGCGACGACGGTAAGCACTGGAATGCGAAGGTCTCCCTTGATCAGCGTGAGTACGGCATCAAGCCATATTCCAAGTTCGGCGCATTGAAGGTCAAGCCCGACGTAGAAGTGAACATCAGCGTCCCGCACTCCTGACAGCGGTATTCACGCCGTCGCTGAGGGGCAGACGACGGGTCAGTCCTGCTCGCAGTAGCGAACAGGACTGCGGTGCATGCTGGGGGGATGTCCGAAGCACGCGAGACCTACGCCCACGGCTATCACGAGAGCGTGTTGCGTTCCCACCGGTGGCGAACGGCCGCCAACTCCGCCTCCTACCTCGTTGACCGACTGGCGGCGGGAATGGATGTGCTCGACGTTGGTTGCGGCCCGGGGACGATCACGCTCGACGTCGCCCTCCGGGTGGCGCCTGGTCGAGTGGTTGGCGTGGACCGCGCAGCCGAGTTGGTCGAGGCGGCACGTCGCGAGGCGCAGGGAGTCGCAAACGTCGAGTTTCGAGTCGGTGACGTCTACCGGTTGCCCACCGCCGATGCCACTTTCGACGTGGTCCACGCCCATCAGTTGCTGCAGCACCTTCGCGACCCGGTCGCCGCGCTGGTAGAGATGCGACGGGCCTGCCGGCCGACCGGGGTAGTCGCCGCTCGGGACAGCGACTACGCGACGGCAGCCTGGTACCCGGCGGATCCTGCCCTCGACCGTTGGCTTGACCTGCAGCTGCGGATGATCCGGGACAGCGGCGGTGATCCCAACGCCGGTCGCCGGCTGCTCGGTTGGGCGCGCCGCGCGGGATTCTCGGAAGTGGTTCCGTCGGCCTCTGTGTGGTGTTTCGCAAACCCCGAGAACCGCGACTTCTGGGGAGGGATGTGGGCCGACCGGGTGGTCGGTTCGGCGTTGGCCGACCAGGCGGTGCGGCGAGGACTGGCGTCGAGAGCCGAGCTCGAGGAAATCGCCCAGGCCTGGCGGCGGTGGGCGGCCTCGGGCGACGGTTGGTTCACCGTGGTCCACGGCGAGGTCCTGTGCGCCCCCTGAGCGCCGCGGATGATCGTCGCCGGCTGCTTGGAGTTGTTCATCCCGTCACCGAATGTGTTGACGTACGCGCATCCAGTGCCCCGAGTACCAGCTGTTTACGAAGCCACCAGGGGGACGCGGCGAACAGCGCGCCCATCGCGGCGGCGCTGCCTGCGACGTCCTCGCGGCCGGTGAGGTAGGCCCAGCGGTGGCGCTCCGGCAGCGCGAAGAACACGTCGAAGAACTCCGGAACCAGGCGAGGCGGGAAGCGCAGCAGAGATTCCAGGCTGCGACGCCGAAGGGTGTGCACTGCCAGAGCGGCCGGGCTCCACACCGTCCGCCAGGCAGCAGTACCGGCAGCCGCGGAACCACCATGCGCCAGCGCATCCCGCACGGCGGTGGCCACCCGAGGGGCCAACCGCAGCGACGTCGCCACGCTGTAGCCGGTAGCCGGATGCACCAGCGGGCTCGCCGCCCCGAAGGGGACCACTGGTCCACGCCAGTCCCCGGGCGCTGGTAGCGGTCGATCGACCGGGAAGCGCACCCGTTCCTCGGCGCTCGGTGGCACCGCGATGCCGTGATGACCCAACCTGGCGTGCAACCGGCGACGCAGCACGCCCAGCTCGAAGCCTGGACGGCGGGCCAGCGAGGTTTCCTCGAGCAGCACTCGATCCGACGTCACCGGCACCGCATACAGGAACGTGGGCCATCCCGTCTCGCCGTGATCTGGCCGCCAGTCCATGAACAGGGCGCTGCCCGGCGTCACCAGATCCCGCGCGGCGTCGGCGTCGACCAGCACACCCACCGCGGTCTGCTCTGCGGCGATCCGGCGGGGGGAAGCACCGAGCACCGAGCGCGGCGCACCGGTTGCGTCGAGCAGTACAGCGGCCCGCCGCTGGTCGCCGTCGATGTCCACTGTGACTCCGTCGGGGTCCGGTCGGGCCGCCCGCACCCGGCCTTTCACCACCTTGACCGGAGCGGCCGCGAAGCCGTCGCGCAGCACTGCGTTGTCCAGCACCACGTAGTCCCAGCCCAGCCGGTGCCCCGTCGTGCCGATGGCCTCGCCGGAGCCACTCGCCGCCACCGCGGGGTCGGCATCGGCGGGCAGTTCCCGCCGCCAGGAGCCGTAGGTGGCCCGCCACGGCCGGTCCGGCGCAGGGTCTGCCAGTGCGGTGTCCAGCCCCAACCGCGCGCAGGCCGCCGCCACCGCCCACCCCGCCGGGCCACCGCCGGCGACCAGCACATCGATCATTGATGCAGCCTACGGCTGCTTGTGAGTGGCGATGCGACCTATAGCACCCATTGCCACTCACAAGCAGCCGTAGGCTGCCGAAATGAGCCGGACCCGGGAGCTTGCCGACGGCGGGCGGGCGGTGGAAGTGGAGCCCGAGCGGCTAGCCGGGTTCCTGGAGAGGTTCGCCGCCGGGCACGGCGGGGTGTTGACCACGACGATCGCGCCGCAACAGGTGGATGTACTGGCTGGCGACGGCGCGGCTGCCGCCATTCCGGTGCCTTTCGGCCCGCTGGTGGCCATCCCCGGGCAACGGGCAGGCCTCGCCGTGGACGAGCTGCTCGACCACGTCATGGTGGCGCGCACGATCGGGCTGCTCCTGGTCCGCCTGGGCGGATACAGCGTCGGAATAGCCCGCGGTGGGGTGGTACTCACCTCCAGCACCGGGAGCCGGCTGGTGCACGGCCGTTCCGCGGCGGGTGGGCAATCCCAGCAGCGTTTCGCCCGGCGGCGGGAGGGGCAAGCGCGAGTGGCGCTGCGGGCTGCGGCCGACACCGCGGCGCGGGTACTGTTGCCCCGCGCCGGGGAGCTGGATGCCGTCGTCCTCGGTGGGGATACCGCCGCGCTGCGCACCCTGGCCGTCGACTCCCGGTTGGTCGCGTTGCTGGAGCGCGCTGAGCCTCGGGTGCTGGACGTCGCAGAACCGCGCCGCGCGGTGCTCGACGAGGCCGCCCGGCGAGCACGTTGCGTCGAGGTCCAGCTCACCCCGCGATGATCTTGTTCTCGCGGGTCCTCTTCCAAGATCGATTAGTCCGCCGAGAACTCCTGGATTCCCGAACTCAACAGCAGAACTGTTCCACGTCAGCACGACAGCTCTGGTGTGAGTTCGGGGAGCTGGGAGCACCCGGGGCTCGGGGCACAGTAATCCGGGTGCGGGCGCCGGTAGTATGAGGTCGTGGTCGCGACAAGCTGATCTGCCGGCCCTGCGCGCTACGGCGCGTGGGGGACCTGTCCCTGCCAGCGACCACCTTTGGAGTCCCCGCATCGTGATCACCGCCACTGACCTTGAGCTGCGTGCCGGCTCGCGGATCTTGCTGTCCGGAGCCACCCTGCGGGTGCAGCCCGGCGACCGGATCGGTCTGGTCGGCCGTAACGGCGCCGGCAAGACCACCATGTTGCGGGCACTTGCCGGCCAGAGCACGCCCTACGGGGGTCAGGTTCGTCGCACCGGAGAGCTGGGCTACCTGCCGCAGGACCCCCGGGAGGGTGACCTCTCGGTCTCGGCCAGGGACCGGGTGCTATCCGCCCGCGGGCTTGACCAGCTGCTGCACGAGATGGAGAAGTCGCAGTCGGAGATGGCCGAGCTGGTCGACGGCGACGAGCAAGGCCGGGCGGTGCGCCGATACAGCAGCCTCGAGGACCGGTTCTCCGCGCTGGGGGGATACGCCGCGGAAAGCGAGGCCGCGCGGATCTGCGCCAGCCTGGGCTTGCCCGACCGTGTGCTGGCCCAGCCGCTGCACACGCTGTCCGGGGGCCAGCGCCGCAGGGTCGAGCTGGCCCGAATCCTCTTCGGTGCTTCGGATGGTTCTGGCGGACGCTCGAACACCACGCTGCTGCTCGACGAGCCGACCAACCACCTCGACGCCGATTCGGTCACCTGGTTGCGGGATTTCCTGACGGCGCATGATGGCGGTCTCATCGTCATCAGTCACGACACCGATCTGCTCGCCGCCGTGGTCAACAAGGTCTGGTTGCTCGACGCGATCCGCGGCGAAGCCGATGTCTACAACCTGAGCTGGCAGCGCTATCTCGATGCCCGGGCCGCGGACGAGAAGCGGCGCCGCCGGGAACGTGCCAACGCGGAGAAGAAGGCCGGCGCACTGATGGCGCAGGCCGACCGGATGCGGGCCAAGGCAACCAAGGCCGTCGCCGCGCAGAACATGCAACGGCGGGCCGCCAGGTTGCTGGCCGGCGCCGAGACCGAACAGCGGGCTGAGCGGGTAGCGCGGATCCGCTTCCCCCAGCCCTCCGCCTGCGGGCGGACTCCGCTGACCGCCAGCGGGCTGGCCAAGTCCTACGGCTCGCTGGAGGTCTTCAGCGGGGTGGACCTCGCGGTCGACCGGGGAGCCCGGGTGGTGATCCTCGGTCTCAACGGGGCCGGAAAGACCACCCTGCTGCGGTTGCTCGGCGGGATGGAGAGCCCCGATGCCGGGCAGGTCGAGGCCGGCCACGGAGTGCGGGTGGGGTACTTCGCCCAGGAGCACGACACGCTGGATCTCGGTACCACGGTCTGGCAGAACATCCGGCATGCCGCGCCGGAGGCGCCCGATCAGCAGCTACGCACCCTGCTCGGCGCGTTCCTGTTCCGCGGCGAGCAACTGGACCAGCTGGCCGGCACTCTGTCCGGGGGTGAGAAGACCCGGCTGGCGCTGGCGGCCATGGTGTCCTCCGCGGCCAACGTGCTACTGCTCGACGAGCCGACCAACAACCTCGATCCGGTTTCCCGGGAGCGGGTCCTCGACGCGTTGCACCACTACGCCGGTGCAGTGGTGCTGGTGACTCACGACCCCGGAGCAGTGCAGGCGCTGCGCCCTGAGCGGGTGATCCTGCTACCGGATGGCACCGAGGATCACTGGAGCGAGGACTACCTCGATTTGGTGCAGCTCGCCTGACGAGCCGACCCCTCTGCTTACGCAGAGTGGTTGATCGGCAACCGCTCGATGACCTTGCTGGGATGTGACCACTGCGCATTTGGGCCCGCTGCAGCGACCGCTCACAGATCCATCCGGAGATCGTCTAGCGGAGATCGCTAACCTGGTCGATCATTGCCGCAAGGGCCGTGACCGGCCCATCTAGCGTCGGAAGGAAGGCGTTTCAAGGTGGCCGACCTGAAGAAGGGTAGCCGGATCACCGGCGTAGCCCGGGACAAGCTTGCATCGGAGCTGAAGAAGAAGTACGAGAAGGGCGCCAGCATTCGGGCACTCGCGGAGTCGACTGGACGGTCGTACGGCTTCGTCCACCGGGTGCTTTCGGAGTCTGGTGTGACGCTGCGTGGTCGCGGCGGCGCCACCCGCACCAAGAAGAAGTAGACCCGCGCACCGTCGTCATTGTCCGTCATTTGTCCCACGGGATGTTGGCGCCAGCGCGAGGAAAGCGCGGTCAACCAGCGTAGGCAGCTGGTCGGCGCCGTCGGACTGCACCCAGGCGCTGAGCGCGACGGTCAGTGCAGCCAGCGCGGCCGCCGCGTGGACTCGAAGTTCCAGGGTGACCGGCGGCTGCCCGCGGGCGGTGAGGGACTCGGTGAACAGGCGCTCGGCGGCGTACTGGTTATCAGCCATGCGGGCGCGTAGCGCCGGTGTGGTGAAGATCAACCTTGTGCGGGGTGAGCAGGACGTTCTGGTCCGTGTCATAGATCCTGGCCAGGCCCTCTGACAACGCGCGATGCAGCGCGATGAGCGGCTCTTCCTCCGGCGGGCGGCGGCTGATCAGCTCGGCGATGAGCGGGTCGTAGTCGTCGCTTTCGACCGCTGCTTCCTTGGTCGGGAAGTACCGGAAGAACGTCATGTGCGACACGCCGGCGGCTGCGGCGATCTCTCCGACGGTGGTGGATTCGTAGCCTTTGCTGAGAAACAGCCGCAGCGCGTGTTGTTGGATCCGGCGGCGCGTCTCGGCCTTCATCCTGAACCCCGGGAAAACCGATTCCCGCCGACTTGCGGACCCGGCTGTGCGCACCATCGCAGCCGACCGTCCAATGGCACGCCGCGCTCCCGGCGGTCAGCTGCACCCGCACTCCGTCAGCGTCCTGACTGGCGCGCAGAAGCTCCTGGTCCCACTCGACCGCACCGCCAAGCGCACCGAGGCGGGCGCGCAGGCTGCCCTCGATGTCTGCCTGGGAGATCAGCAGGCCGGGCCGGGTGACGAGCTTGGTTGTCTGGCCCAGCCGGAGGTGGGCGGGACGGCGGCCGCCATGGTCGATGACGACCTGGCGAATCGGGTTCGCCCGCTGCTCGAGGTCTCCGAGCGCACCGGCCCGGATGCCTTGTCGACTATCCGGACGCCTACGCCGCTGGCCAGTAGGTCACATGCAAGCGTGAGACCGGTCGGCCCGGCGCCGACAACCAGCACCTCCATCAGACGGCTCCATTCGGTTAGTTACTAACGTTTGTTAGATGCTAACCCAACTGGCACTGATCGCGCTTTGTGTGCCGTAGGCGACACCTGATGTCGCGCCACGCACATGAACCGCGATCATGGAGTTGAGCGACCAGCCGCATCGTGTCCAGCGACCAGCCGCATCGTGTCCAGAGACCAGCCGCGCCAGGTAGGGAACAACGGGGTGTTTACAACGTTGCAGGGGAGGCGACCACCAGTTCGCGCGGCAGCGGAGGACGGTTGATGGACAACTCGTGGAGTTTGATGTACAGCTCGATGCGCCAGGGCAGCACACCCCGCGCCCTCGCACCGGGTACCTTGCGCCGCATCGCCGGGTTCGCCAAGCCGCACCGAACCTCGTTGCTGATCTTCCTCGCGTTGAGCACGGTCTCCGCGGTGCTCACTGTCGCCACTCCGGTGCTGGCTGGACGGGTCGTCGACGCCATCGTCGGGCACGCGGGCGCGTCGCTGGTCGTGGGATTGGCCGTACTCATCGCGCTGATAACAGTGATCGACTCGGGGATCGGTCTGGCCTCGCGCTGGCAGTCCTCGAGGATCGGTGAGGGGCTGATCCTTGACCTGCGCCGCGCGGTGTTCGAGCACGTGCAGCGGATGCCGGTGGCGTTCTTCACCCGCACCCGCACCGGGGCGCTGGTCAGCAGGCTCAACAACGACGTGATCGGCGCGCAGACCGCGCTGACCTCCACGCTGTCCGGAGTGGTCACCAACGTGATCCAGCTGGTGCTCACGCTGGCGGTGATGCTGACGCTGTCGTGGCAGGTCACCGTGCTGGCCTTGGTATTGCTGCCGATCTTCGTGCTGCCGGCCCGGCGGATGGGCGTGCGGATGGCGCAGCTGCGGCGGGAGGCCTCGACGCACAACGCGGCGATGACCACCCAGATGACCGAGCGATTCTCCGCACCCGGCGCCACGCTGGTCAAGCTCTTCGGACGGCCGGAGGCCGAGGCCGCCGAGTTCGGCTACCAGGCTGCCCAGGTCCGCGACATCGGCGTTCGCAGCGCGATGTCGGCGCGGGTGTTTCTCACGGCGCTGACTACGGTCTCCGGGCTGGCACAAGCCCTGGTGTACGGGCTGGGTGGGTGGCTGGCACTGCGCGGCGACCTGGCGGCGGGGACCGTGGTCAGCCTCGCGTTACTGCTCACCCGGCTCTACTCGCCGCTGACCGCGCTGGCCAACGCCCGGGTCGACGTGATGACCGCGCTGGTCGCCTTCGAACGGGTCTTCGAGGTACTCGACGTCCGTCCAATGATCACGGAGCGCTCCGACGCCCGGACGGTGCCAGCCGGTGAGGTGTCGGTGGAGTTCGACGACGTGCGCTTCTCCTACCCGTCGGCCGATCAGGTATCACTGGCCTCACTGGAGGAGGTCGCGGTTCTGGACACCCGCGGTGGCGCCGAAGTGCTCCACGGGGTGGATTTCCGCGCTGAGCCGGGGCAGCTCGTGGCTCTGGTCGGTTCCTCAGGTGCCGGCAAGTCCACCATTGCGTCGCTGGTGCCGCGGCTCTACGACGTCGATGCCGGGGCGATCCGGCTCAACGGCGTCGACGTGCGGGACCTGTCCTTCGCTGCGCTGCGGGACACCGTGGGTGTGGTGACCCAGGACGGGCATCTCTTCCACGACAGCATCGCGGCCAACCTGCGCTTCGCGGCGCCGGAGGCGTCGGATGAGCAGCTGTGGGACGCGCTGCGCCGGGCCCGGCTGGAGTTGCTGGTGCGGTCGCTGCCCGACGAGTTGGACACCGTCGTGGGTGATCGCGGGTACCGGCTGTCCGGCGGTGAGCGGCAGCGGCTGGCCATCGCCCGGCTGCTGCTGGCCCAACCTCGGGTGATGATCCTCGACGAGGCCACCGCTCATCTGGACTCGGAGTCCGAGGCAGCGGTGCAGGCCGCGCTCGCCGAGGCGCTGCACGGGCGCACCGCCCTGGTCATCGCCCACCGACTGTCCACAATCCGCGCCGCGGACCAGATCCTGGTGATCGAGGACGGCCGGATAGTCGAGCGCGGCTCGCACGAAGGTCTGTTGGCCGCGCAGGGGCGCTACGCGCAGCTGCACCACACCCCATTCGCTCTCGTGTAACGCCGCCGGTACTTATTTACGCATCGCGTAACTCTGCGGGCGTCGGGACTACTGGGTAGCGTGGGCTCGGCTTGTCGATTCGTGGGAGGTGGATGTGACGCCAGAGGCAACGCTGCCCTGGGTAGCACCGGCGGTCGCTCCGCCGACGGTGCTGCGCAGCCGGGCAGAGGCCGAGGTGTACGTCGCCTCAGTCTGCTTCAAGCATGGGCCCCCCAAGCTGCTCGGTGCCGAGCTCGAGTGGGTGGTGCAGCACTCCGGGAACCCCCATCTCCCGTTGCAGGCCCGCCACCTCGCCGACGCGCTCGGCGCGCACGTGCCCAGTTCCCTCGTCCCCGACAGTCCCCAGATCCCTCTACCCCACGGCTCCACCGTCACGGTCGAACCCGGTGGCCAGCTCGAAATCTCCAGCCCGCCTCGCGCCTCGCTGACCGAGCTCATCGCCACCGTCGAAGGCGATACCGCCGCACTGACCGATCTGCTCGATCCCGCGGGTTTGGCCCTCAGTGGTTCGGGCTCCGACCCGCATCGACCGTCGCGCCGGTTGGTCGACATCCCCCGCTACGCCGCGATGGAGACCGCCTTCGACCGGATCGGCCCGATGGGCCGGGCGATGATGTGCTCCACCGCTGCCGTACAGGTGTGCTTGGACGCCGGCACCCCCGCCGAGGTGGCGCTGCGCTGGACCGCGTTACACGATCTCGGGCCCGTGCTGCTGGCTGCCTTCGCCAATTCGCCCTGGTTGGGCGGCCTGCGGACCGGGTGGGTGTCGTCCCGGATGCAGGCCTGGTTCGCGCTGGATCCGGCCCGCACCAGGCCCAGCCGGGTGCGCCGCGACCCGGCGGCGGACTGGGATCCCGCGGCGGGTTGGGCCCGCCGCGCGCTGGACACCCCGTTGCTCTGCCAGCGTCGAGCCTGGGGTACGTGGGACGTGCCGAACGGGGTCACCTTCGCGGACTGGCTGTCTGGGGAGCTACCCGGGCGCCCCAGTACCGCTGATCTGGACTACCACCTGACCACGTTGTTCCCACCGGTCCGGCCGCAGGGCTACCTCGAGGTTCGCTACCTGGACACCCAGCCGGTAGGGCAGTGGCTGGTACCGGTGGCAGTGATCGCCGCGCTACTCGCCAATCCGGCGGTCACCGCAGCAGCCCGGGAGGCCTGCGCACCCACCGTCGGGCGGTGGTTACCGGCGGCCCAACGTGGCTTGCGAGACGAGCCTCTCGCCACGGCCGCGATCGCGGTGTTCGAATTGGCTTGCCAGGCGCTGCCCGCGCTCGACGCGCCAGCCGAAGTGCAGCTGCTCGTGGAGGAGATCACCGAGCACCGGGTCCGGCGCGGTCGCTGCCCAGCAGACGATCTCGCCACTGACATGGCCGGCTCGACCGGACCCAACGGAGGACATCCGCTGTGACCATGCCGATCACCGAGCGGGGCACCGCAGCCCTGCGCGACCACCTTGCCGCTGAACTCGCCCGCGCCCGCGCCCGCAGCGCCGCGCTGACCGACGCGATCGACGACGGCGAGCTGGCCTGCCAACACTCCCGGATCATGTCCCCGCTGGTCTGGGACTTCGCTCACATCGGCAACCAGGAGGAGCTCTGGTTGGTTCGTGACGTGGGCGGTCGGGACCCGGTACGGGCCGACATCGACCAGCTCTATGACGCATTCAAGCACCCCCGGTCCGATCGGCCGGCGCTGCCGCTGCTCGACCCCACCGAGACCCGACGATATCTGCGCGAGGTCCGCAGCAAGGTGCTCGACGTACTGGATCGCGCCCCGCTGGAGGGTCGCCGGCTGGTGGAGCACGGATTCGCCTTCGGGATGATCGTGCAGCACGAACTGCAGCACGACGAGACGATGCTGGCCACCCACCAGCTTCGGACCGGCCCGGCGGCGCTGCACGCTCCCCCACCCCGGCCTCAGCGCTCCCTGAAGCTGCCCGGCGAGGTGCTGGTACCTGCCGGCGAGTTCACCATGGGCACCTCCACCGAGCCGTGGGCTCTGGACAATGAGCGCCCAGCGCATCGCGCCGCCACCAGTGCGTACTGGCTGGACACCACCCCGGTGACCAACGGGCAATACCAGCGATTCCTGGCCGAAGGTGGCTACGACAACCCGCAGTGGTGGAGCGAGGGGGGCTGGGCACACCGGTGCGACGCGGGCTTGGTCGGCCCGCAGTCCTGGTACCTCGACAGCGGGTCGTGGTGGCGCAACCGGTTCGGCGTGATCGAGCCGGTGCCGCCCGACGAGCCCGTGGTGCACGTCAGCTTCTTCGAGGCGCAGGCCTATGCATCCTGGGCAGGCAAGCGCCTGCCCACCGAAGTGGAGTGGGAGAAGGCTGCCCGGTTCGACCCCGCCACCGGCCGCTCCCGTCGTTTTCCCTGGGGTGATGAGGATCCCACCCCAGCACACGCCAACCTGGGGCAACGGCATCTGCAGCCCGCCCCGGTGGGCAGCTACCCGGCCGGCGCGTCCCCGCTGGGTGTGCACCAGCTGATCGGTGACGTCTGGGAGTGGACGTCCTCGGGGTTCTCCGGTTACCCGGGATTCGCGCCGTTCCCGTACCGGGAGTACTCCGAGGTGTTCTTCGGTGGGGATTACCGGATGTTGCGCGGCGGTTCCTTCGGCACCGATGCCGCGGTCTGCCGGGGGACCTTCCGCAACTGGGACCACCCGGTGCGTCGGCAGATCTTCGCCGGTTTCCGCTGCGCTCGGAATGCCGACTGAGCACGTGTGTCGACATCTGGCCTACCTCGGGCCGCCACGCGATCTCGCCACCCTGCTGCTGGCTCCGCCGCACTCGCTACTGCGGCAGAGCTACGCACCGGCCGACATGCGTGGCGGCGGCACGATCAATGCCGACGGGTTCGGTGCGGGCTGGTACTCCGACGGCACTGCCACGCCGATCCGGTACCGGCGGGCCATCCCGTTGTGGACCGACGCGACTTTCGCCGCGTTGGCCACCGAAGTCCGCAGCGGTGCAGTGCTCGCCGCGGTGCGCTCGGCCACGGTGGGGATGCCCATAGCGGACACCGCCTGCGCCCCCTTCGGCACCGGCCGCTGGCTGTTCAGCCACAACGGGAGGGTCGCGGGGTGGCCCGACAGCATGGCAACGCTGGCCCGCGGTCTGCCGGTCACCGACCTGCTCACGCTCGAGGCGTCCACCGACTCCGCGCTGCTGTGGGCGCTGGTCCGCAGCCGGCTGGCGGCCGGTGAATCACCCGGCTGCGCGGTGGGCACCGTTGCTGCGCAAGTGCTCGGCTGCGCCCCGGCCTCCCGGCTGAACCTGCTGATCACCGACGGCACCATGATCGCCGCAACGACGGTGGACCATGCGCTGGCGGTGCGAGCCGGTAACGGAGCAGTGCTGGTCTGCTCCGAGCCCACCGACCCTTCCCCGGATTGGGAACCGGTCCCTGACCGGCATCTACTCACCGCGACCCGGTTCACCGTGGATGTCGTGCCGATTCCCATGACCGCTGGAGTTACGACCCCCTACTGAGGAGCCATGACCGCACCCGTGCTGGAGATCCACCTGTCCGACTCCGATGCCGCTGACGCGCTGCAGCACGATGTCCGGGTCGGGCTGTCCGCCGATCCGAAATGGTTGCCACCCAAGTGGTTCTACGACGCCCGCGGTAGCGAGCTGTTCGAAGAGATCACCGTGCTGCCCGAGTACTACCCAACCCGGACCGAACGGGAGCTGTTGCGGCGCAGTGTGGGCCAGATCGCGGCGCGGGCGGCCGTGGACACCCTCGTCGAGCTCGGCTCGGGTTCCTCAGAGAAGACCCGGTTACTGCTGGACCAACTTGCCGCGACCGGGTCGCTGCGGCGCTACGTGCCGTTGGACGTGTCGGAGTCGGCGTTGCGCGGCGCGATGGCGGCGGTGGCGCGGGAGTACCCGGCGCTTGCGGTGCACGGCGTGGTCGGCGACTTCACCGAGCATCTGGAGCTGCTCCCGGCCAGCCAGGGTGGGCGCCGGCTGGTGGTTTTCCTGGGCGGCACGATCGGCAACCTGCTGCCGGCGGAGCGGACCGGCTTTCTCACGGCGCTACGAGCCGCGCTGGAACCTGGTGAGCTGCTGCTGCTGGGCGCCGGGCTGGCTACCGATCCGGCAGTGATGGTGCCCGCCTACGACGATGCCTCCGGCGTGACGGCCGAGTTCAACCGCAATGTCCTGCACGTACTGAACCGCGAGCTCGGGGCTGACTTCGTGGTCGATGCCTTCGATCATCTCGCGGTGTGGGATGCCGCTGAAGAGTGGATCGAGATGCGGCTGCGGGCCCGCCGTGCGATGACCGTGCAATTGCCCGCAGTGGGCATGACGGTGCACTACGCCAAGGGCGAGGAGATGCGCACCGAGGTTTCGGGCAAGTTCCGGCGCGACCGACTCGGGGCCGAGCTGGTCGACGCCGGCTTCGGCGACCAGGTGTGGTGGACCGATCCCCGCAAGCGGTTCGCGCTGGTGCTCGCCGAGGCCGCCTGACCCGTTCCTAGACTTGGAATGATTATCGATTTCGTTTACCCTCGGCGTCAGGTTGCCACCTGTGTGGGTGACACGACGTCGGGGTGAGGAGCCGGAACGTGAGCGGAGCTGGAGTGTTGCGTCGGCTCTCACCCGCCGCCGCAGCAGTCGCAGCGGCGGCGGTCACGCTCGCCGGTCTGCTGGCGGGTTGTGCTACCCGGGCCCCCACCGTTAGCGGTCCGGCGGCCCAGCCGAGCGGCAACACGAAGATCGCGGTGGTAGCGGCAGAGAACTTCTGGGGAAGCATCGCGGCGCAGGTGGGTGGTGAACACGTCACTGTGCACAGCATTATCGCGAGCCCGGACACCGACCCGCACGACTATGAACCGACCCCGGCTGACGGGCGAGCCCTGGCGACTGCCCAGTACGTGATCGCCAACGGGGTCGGCTACGACCCGTGGGTCGCCAAGCTGGTCAATGCGAATCCCGCGCCTGCCCGGTCGGTGCTGACGGTAGGGGAGCTGGTGGGGGTCAAGGAGGGCGGCAACCCGCACCGCTGGTACTCCCCGGACGACGTGCACCGGGTGGTCGAGCAGATCGCCGCTGACTACGAGCGGATCGACCCGACCGACGCCGGCTATTTCGACCAGCGGAAGCAGACCTACGAAACCCATGGCTTGGCTGGCTACGACCAGCTCATCGCCGACATCAAAAGCAAGTACGGTGCAACCCCGATCGGCGCCTCGGAATCGATCGTGACCCCGTTGGTCGAGGGCCTGGGGTTGAGGCTGGCAACCCCGGAGTCGTTCCTGGACGCGGTGAGCGAAGGCACCGATCCGACCGCGGCTGACAAGATCACGGTGGATCAGCAGATCAAGACCAAGCAGATCAAGATCTTCGTCTTCAACCGGCAGAACTCGACACCGGACGTAGCTGCTCTGGTGACCGCGGCGAAGGACCACGGCATCCCGGTGGCAACGGTCACCGAGACACTCGTCCCGGCCACCGCCAGCTTCCAGGACTGGCAGGTCGGCCAGCTCCGAGGCATCGAGCAAGCGCTGTCGCAGGCGAGCGCGCGATGAAGTCCAACTCGCTCAATTCCGCAGTGAACCGGCAGGCCGGCCACACCGGCCAACCTCGGGCGCAGGATCAACAGCGGGTCGAGTCCGTGATAACCCTGCGCAATGCGGCCGCCGAGCGGGGCGGCCGCCGGCTGTGGAGTGGGCTGGATCTGACGGTTGCCGCCGGGGAGTTCGTCGCGGTGTTGGGTCCCAACGGGGTCGGCAAGTCCACGCTCGTCCAGGTCATTCTGGGGGCGTTACCGCTGGTCGAGGGTGAGGTGCGGGTGTTGGGTGGTCCTGTCGGACGGGCCAACGAGCGGATCGGCTATCTGCCCCAACGCCGCAGCTTCGACCCATCCCTGCGGGTGCGGGGCCGCGACATCGTGCGGCTGGGGTTGGACGGGCATCGGTGGGGCCTTCCGCTTCCGGCCTGGTTGCCGGGCGGCGCGGGGCGGCGCTCGGCTGCCGCGCGCGTCGAGGAGGTGATCGACCTGGTCGGTGCCGGCGCCTATGCCGGCCGCCCGGTCGGCGAGCTTTCCGGGGGGGAGCAGCAACGCCTGTTGATCGCCCAGGCGTTGGCCCCGGCTCCCGACCTGCTGCTGCTCGATGAGCCACTGGACAGTCTGGATCTGCCGAACCAGGCCGCCGTCGCCGCCCTCATCGCCAGGATCAGCCGTGCGCAACGGGTGTCGGTGCTGATGGTGGCACACGACGTCAACCCGATCTTGACGCATCTCGACACGGTGGTCTACCTCGCTCCCGGCGGTTCGAAGATCGGCTC
This sequence comes from Actinomycetota bacterium, assembly GCA_030854185.1. Taxonomy (GTDB): domain Bacteria; phylum Actinomycetota; class Actinomycetes; order Mycobacteriales; family Pseudonocardiaceae. Next base: position 26,452 of record JALYTS010000019.1, read on the forward strand.
ACCCCGTCAAGTGATCACCGGGCCGACGCTGACCCAGCTGTTCGGCACCCCGATAGAGGTGCTCACCGCATCCGACGGCCGATTGGTCGTGGTCGGCCACCCGCAGCGGTGTGAGCCTCACCCGCAGCCGCCCGGCGAGCGGGAGCCATGACTCTCGCCGACGGTCCGAGCTGGAACCCGATCATCGATCTGCAGCAGATGTGGTCATTCCCGTTCATGGTCAACGCCTTCCGCGCCGGCACGATCGTCGCGGTGCTGGCCGGGGTGATGGGCCACTTCATGGTGTTACGCCGGCAGAGCTTCGCCGGGCACACCCTGTCGCTGATCGGTTTTCCTGGCGCAGCCGGCGCGGTCCTGATCGGTGTCGCGGCAAGCTACGGCTACTTCGCGTTCTGCCTGGCCGGCGCCCTGGTCATCGCGGCGTTGCCCCGCGCGGGACCTGGTGGCTACTCGGCGGAATCGGCGGTGACCGCCACGGTGCAGTCCTTCGCGCTCGCCTGCGGATTCCTGTTCGTCGCGCTCTACAAGGGATTCCTCAACGGCGTCAATGCGCTGCTGTTCGGCAACTTCCTGGGCATCAGCACCGGTCAGGTCATTGTCCTGGGAGTTGTCGCCGCGGTATCCCTCGCTGTCCTGGGAGTGATCGGCCGGCCGCTGGCCTTCGCCTCGATCGATCCCGACGTAGCGACTGCCCGCAACGTCCCGGTGCATGTCCTGTCCGTTGCTTTTCTTGTCCTACTCGGTGCCGCGACGGCCGAAGCCAGCCAGATCACCGGGACCCTGCTGGTGTTCGCCTTGCTGGTGATGCCTGCGGCGACCGCGCAGACGTTGACCGCATGGCCAGTCCGTGCCCTGGCGTTGACCGTCGCGATCGGGCTGGTCGTCACCTGGCTCGGCCTGAGTGTGGCCTATTACACCCCATTCCCCGTCGGGTTCTTCGTGACCAGCTTCGCCTTCGCGGGCTACGTGGCCGCCCATGCGGTCCGCCACACGCGGCCCCGGTGGCGGGCCGGCAGCACCGCAGGGAGCCCGAGCCCGACCGGGATCGCGCGATGACCTGGTCGCCTTTCCTGCTCAACGCTCTGCTGGCCGGTACCGCCATCGCCGTGGCCGCCGGCCTTGTCGGCTACTTCGTGGTGCTGCGAGCCCAAGTCTTCACCGGCGACGCGCTGAGCCATGTGGCCTTCACCGGTGCCCTGGCTGCGCTGGCGCTGGGCGTCGACGAGCGACTCGGGCTGTTCGTGGCGACCATCGGCGTGGGTGTCGCCCTCGGCGCCCTCGGCGGACGGGGCCGGGCTGACGACGTCGTGGTCGGCAGTGTGTTCGCTTGGATTCTCGGCCTTGGGGTGTTCTTCCTGACCCTCTATACCACCAACAACAGCGCCGGCAACGGCAATGCCGGGGTCAACGTGCTGTTCGGCTCGATCTTCGGCGTGAGCCGTTCCGAGGCGGTCACCGCTGCCATCGTCGCCGCAGTGATCGCTGCCGTCATGGTCGCGATTGCCCGACCGCTGCTGTTCGCCAGCATCGACGGTGTCGTTGCTGCTGCCCGCGGGGTTCCGGTCCGCATGCTCGGCTACGGCTTCCTGGCCTTGGTCGGCGCGGCGGCCGCCGAGGCGAGCCAAGCCGTCGGTGCGCTCCTGCTGCTCGGGATGCTCGCTGCCCCGGCCGGGACGGCGCAACGCCTCACTACCCGGCCGTATTCGGCGCTGCTGATCTCCGCCGGCCTTGCGGTGGGGCAGATGTGGGCCGGCCTCGCGCTGAGTTACACCGTCCCGGCGCTGCCGCCGAGCTTCGCCATCCTCGCCGTCGCCACCGGCGGCTACGCCCTCGCGCTGGTGCTCACCCGCAGTGCCCATCGCGTCAGGCGGTTGGCGAACGGAACGCGTAGCTACCAGCGCAGCGAATCCCGCTGATCACACTCCGCTAACCGCGGCGGGCCATATCCCGCAGGACGTATTGCAGGATGCCGCCGTGGCGGTAGTACTCGGCTTCGCCGGGGGTGTCGATGCGCAGCACAGCGTCGAATTCCACTGGATTCGATCCTTCCCGGGTGGCTTTGATGTGCACCGTCGCCGGGATGGAGCCGTTGTTCAGCGCGGCCACGCCGGAGATGTCGAAGGTTTCGGTGCCGTCGAGACCCAGTGACGAGGCCGATTCGCCCGCCGGGAACTGCAGCGGGAGAACGCCCATTCCGATCAGGTTGGAGCGGTGGATCCGCTCGAACGACTCGGCGAGCACCGCGCGGACCCCGAGCAGCAGGGTGCCCTTGGCCGCCCAGTCCCGCGAGGAACCGGAGCCGTATTCCTTGCCCCCGAGGACCAGCAGCGGGATCCCGTGGGCCGCGTAGTGTTGAGCCGCGTCGTAAATGGGAACCGGACCGTCGGATTCGGCGGTGAAGTCGCGGGTGAAGCCACCGCTGATGTCGTTGAGCAGCAGGTTGCGCAGCCGGATATTGGCGAACGTGCCGCGGATCATCACCTCGTGATTGCCCCGGCGAGATCCATAGGAGTTGAAGTGCTTGCGCTCGACACCCCGCTCAGCGAGATAGCGACCGGCTGGGGAGTCGGCCTTGATCGTCCCGGCGGGGGAGATGTGGTCGGTGGTCACCGAGTCTCCGAGCAGCACCAACACCCGCGCAGCCGAGATGTCCTGCACCGGCGGCGCCTGCGCTGTCATTCCCTCGAAATACGGGGGCCTGCGGACGTAGGTCGACTCCGCATCCCAGGTGAAAGTCTCGCCCTCGGGCGTAGAAAGTGACCGCCAGCGAGCATCGCCGGCGAAAACGTCGGCGTAGTCCTTGGCGAACATCTCCTGGCTGATGGTGGACTCGATCACCTTCTGGATCTCCTCCGGCGCCGGCCAGATATCCGTGAGATAGACCGGGTGGCCGTCTCGGTCGTGCCCCAGCGGGTCGCTGGCGAAGTCGATGTCCATCGTTCCGGCCAGCGCATAGGCGATCACCAAGGGCGGTGAGGCGAGATAGTTCATCGCGACGTCCGGGTTGATCCGGCCTTCGAAGTTGCGGTTACCGGATAGCACGCTGACCACCGCGAGATCGGCGTCATGGACGGCTTGGGAGACCTCTTCGGGAAGCGGGCCGGAGTTGCCGATGCAGGTGGTGCAGCCGTAGCCGACCAGGTGGTACCCAAGCTTTTCCAGGTACGGCCACAGACCGGCCTTCTCGTAGTAGTCCGTGACCACCTGGGAGCCCGGCGCCATCGACGTCTTCACCCATGGCTTGACGGTCAGGCCCCGCTCGACGGCGTTGCGGGCCAGCAGCGCGGCGCCGATCATCACCGATGGGTTGGACGTGTTGGTGCACGAGGTGATCGAAGCGATCACCACCGCGCCGTGGTCGATCTCGTAACCGGCGCCCTCTGCCGGCCGCACCGGTGTCGGAGAGCTGGCCCGGCCCAGTGGGTCGGCGGCGGGTGAGATCGTTTCGTATGGCGCTCCGGTGCCGTTACCGCCGCTCACCGCTGGAGCGTCGCTGGCCGGGAAGGATTGGATTCCGGCCTGGTCGACAGTGGAGTTCGAGACGCAGGTGTAGCCGACGAGCGCGCGGCGAAACGCCGCCTTCGCCCCGGACAACGAGATCCGGTCCTGCGGACGCTTGGGACCTGCGATGGAGGGGACAACCGTGGACAAGTCCAGCTCGAGGTACTCGGAGTAGGTGGCCTCCCGGTGCGGGTCGTGCCAGAGGCCCTGCTCCTTGGCGTAGGCTTCGACCAACGCCAGCTGCTCGGCGGGGCGGCCGGTCAGCGCCAGGTAGCGGATTGTCTCCTCATCTATGGGGAAGATCGCACAGGTAGAGCCGAACTCGGGGCTCATGTTGCCGATGGTGGCCCGGTTGGCCAGCGGCACCGCAGCCACGCCCGCACCGTAGAACTCGACGAACTTCCCGACCACGCCGTGCCGGCGAAGCATCTCGGTCAGGGTGAGCACGACATCGGTGGCGGTCGCCCCTGGCGGGATCGATCCGGTGAGCTTGCAGCCGATCACCTGCGGGATGAGCATCGACACCGGCTGGCCGAGCATCGCCGCCTCGGCCTCGATGCCACCTACGCCCCACCCCAGCACGCCCAGCCCGTTGACCATCGTGGTGTGGCTATCGGTGCCCACCACGGTGTCCGGGTATGCCTGGCCCTTGCGGATCATGACGGTGCGAGCCAGATGCTCGATGTTGACCTGGTGCACGATCCCGGTTCCCGGCGGGACCACTTTCAACTCATCGAAGGCCCGCTGTCCCCAACGCAGAAACTGGTAGCGCTCCCAGTTCCGCTGGTACTCCAGGTCGACATTGCGCTGGAAGGCATCGGGACGGCCGAACACGTCGGCGATCACGGAGTGATCGATGACCAGCTCGGCCGGCGCCAGCGGATTGACCGCCTGCGGGTCTCCGCCCAGAGCCGTCACCGCCTCGCGCATCGTGGCCAGATCGACCAGGCAGGGCACCCCGGTGAAGTCCTGCATGATGACCCGAGCCGGAGTGAACTGGATTTCAGTGGACGATTGCGCCTTCGCGTCCCAACTGGCGAGTGCCTCGATGTGTTCGGCTGTCACGTGCGCACCGACCACGCTTGATTCCCAGCGCAGCAGGTTCTCCAGCAGCACCTTCAGGCTGTACGGCAGGGCGCGCCACTGGCTGCCGAGGCGCCGGTCCAGCTCGGTCAACCGGAACACCTCGTAGCGGGCGGTTCCGACGGACAGGGTGCCACGGGTACCGAAGCTGTCGGCGCTGGCTGCTGGGTGGGTCACGGACACCTCCTCGGGAGAGAGCTAGGCCAGTGCCCTCCACCCGTGACTCTACGTCTGGGCAACCCCTGGCGTGATCAGTGGGCGCGGCCTTAACGATCAGGTGAAGTGCACGAATCATCGTGGTAACAAGTCTTACCCTGGGCCCTTGGTTAACTTGGGGCGCTTGGTTAACGAGAACACGCCGGAGGTGGCAACCATGCGGGTGCCCTTGACCGTCGCCGACTTCCTGGCCCGTGGCGAGACGGCATTCGCCCAGTCGATCGCCGTGCTGGACGAGCCCGTCCAGCCGGCCGTACCGGTGCCGGCGTCGACGTTCCGGGAGTTGGGCGGCAGGGTCCGGGCCTGGCAAGCAGGTCTGGACGCGCTCGGGGTGAGTGCCGGGCAACGGGTGGCCGTGGTCAGCCACAACTCGGCGCGGTTACTCGAGCTACTGCACGCGGTCCCGGCCAGCGGTCGCATCTGCGTGCCGGTGAACTTCCGGCTGCGCGCCGAAGAGGTGGCCTACATCGTTTCGCACAGCGGCTCGTCGGTGCTGCTGGTCGATCCCGAGATCGACGACGCGCTCAAATCGGTCGCTGCCCCGCACCGTTTCGTGCTCGGTGCTGAGACCGAGGAGCAGCTGATGCGCTTCGACACCGAGCCGCGCCCGTGGGCCGAGCCTGACGAGGATGCCACTGCGACGATCAACTACACCTCGGGCACCACGGCGCGGCCCAAGGGGGTACAGCTGACCCACCGCAACATCTGGATCAACGCGGTTACTTTCGCCATGCACACCCGTGCCTGGGAACGCGACGTCTACCTGCACACCCTGCCGATGTTCCACGCCAACGGATGGGGCATGCCCTTCGGACTTGCCGGGTTGGGTGCCAAGCAGATCGTGCAACGCAGGATCGACGGCGCCGAGATCCTGCGACGAATCGACCAGCACGGCGTGACGCTGATATGTGGCGCGCCGGTGGTGTGGCACGCGGTGCTGGAAGCCGCCGCGAGCTGGGATGGCGAGATCCCCGGGCGCGGGCGAGTGCGGCTGGTCTGCGCGGGGGCACCACCGCCGACCAGGATGATCCAACGCGTCGACGAGGAACTCGGTTGGGAGTTCATGCAAATCTACGGGCTTACTGAGACCGCGCCATTGCTGACCTTCAACCGCAGCGGGCCGGCCGACGATGAGCTGTCCGCCGCCGATCGCGCCAGTAGGCTGTCCCGAGCCGGCGCCCCTGCGCTGGGGGTGCAACTGCGTACCTCCGAGTCCGGGGAGGTATTGGCGCGCTCCAATGTCGTGATGGCGGGCTACTGGGACAGCCCGCAGGCCAGCGATGAAGCGATCGTGGACGGCTGGTTTCACACCGGCGATGGCGGGCTGGTGGATGACCAGGGCTACCTGTCCATCAGCGACCGGAAAAAGGACGTCATCATCACCGGCGGTGAGAACGTCTCGTCCATCGAGGTGGAGGACTGCCTGTTCAGCCACCCGGCCGTGGCCGAGGTCGCGGTGATCGGTGCGCCATCGGACCGATGGGGTGAGACGGTCAAAGCGCTGGTCGTGCTAGCCGCGGACGAGCAGGTCACCGAGCAGGAGCTGATCGCTTACTGCAAGGAACGGCTGGCCGGCTACAAGGCGCCGACGTCGGTGGAGTTCCGCGAGGCCATCCCGCGCACCGCGACCGGGAAGATCCAGAAGTTCAAGCTACGCCAGGAGTACTGGGAGAACCGCGACCGCCAGGTGAACTGACTCTGCACCCTGATCTACCACACCCCAGTAACACACACTGTGACGAGCATCTCTGCGTGTAACACATGTGGTTGATGTTGCGAAAGTTATCAATGGGAAGGTTGGTGTTTGCGAGGGTGACGTGACAGAGTGCACCCGCGTGCCTACTTGACGCGATTTGCGGACGTCAGGCGGGGCTGGCGCCCGCCGAGGGGCACCGGGGAAGGAGTGAGGTGTTGAGCGTCAGGACTCGGCGTCACCTCGCCGGCCGTGGGTTTGTCGCAGTGATGCTCGCGGTGCTGACACTGGTGGGAAACCCGGCCATCGGGCACGCGCTGCCACCGCCTCCACCCAACCCCAGCGACGATGATCTCCAGTCCAGCCAGGGTCACGTCGACGCCACCGCGACCAGGGTGGGACAACTGGCTAATCAGGTTGCCCAGGCGGACGCCGACCTGATGGCAAGTCAATCCCAGGTCGAGCTTCGGCACGAGCAGGCCAACAAGGCGCTGATCGAGCTCCAAGCCGCGGACGGCGCCGCGGTTGCCGCGAATCGAGCAGCGGATGGCGCCCGGGCGGAAGCCGACGCGGCCGCGGCGCAGATTACGGGGGCGCGTCGGGATCTCGACGCGTTCGCGGCCGCGAGTTTCCGGCAGGGCAACACCGTCGGATCGCTTTCCGCCTTCCTCGGCTCGACCAGCCCGAAGGACCTGCTCGCCAGGGCCGAGCTGCTGGATGCGGTGGGTGGCGCTCAGCTGCACGCGGTGGACAACCTGCAGCGAGCCCGCGTCGATGCCGCGAACAAGGACTCTCAGACCCGGGCGGCGCTGGCGGCGGCTCAGGTCGCCAAGGAAGCTGCCGCTGACGCCAAGACGGCGCTCGACACCGCCTACCGGGTGGCCATCGATACCGAGGCGGCGCAATCCGCCAAATCCACAGCTCTGCAGGCCCGTAAGACGGACCTCGAACGGCAACTCTACGACGCGCAGAACGCCGTTGCCGGGTTGCGTGGGCAGCGCCAGCGCTACGAGCAGTGGCGCGCCGAACGAGATCGCGAACAGGCTGCGGCCGCGGCGGCTGCCGCCGCAGCCGCTGCGGCCGCGGAGAGAAGTTCTGCTGTCACGGGTGGCAGCCCTCGGTTGGCCACCGTGGCTGTCCAGTCAGTGATCAATCGGGCGATGGCACAGCTTGGTGTCCGCTACTCGTGGGGTGGTGGAAACGCCGAAGGACCCACGATCGGCGTTCGGGACGGCGGCGTCGCAGACACCTACGGCGACTATCGTAAGGTTGGCTTCGACTGCTCCGGCCTGATGATCTACGCGTTCTCTCAGGCGCTCGGTGGGTCGTTACCGCACTACACCGGCTTTCAGTACAACACCGGCCGTAAGGTGCCACTGGCCCAGAAGCGCCCGGGCGATATGCTCTTCTGGAGCAGCGACGGCGAAATCCACCATGTGGCGCTCTATATCGGCGGCGAACAGATGATCGAGGCGCCGTACTCGGGGGCGGCGGTCCGCGTCACCTCGGTGCGCTACAGCGATATCATGCCGTACGTGGTCCGGGTGCTCTGAGCACCTTCACAGCCGTCACACCGATGCGGCGGTTGGGTCTGGCTGGACCCATTGCATCTGCTGCTGTGGGTTCTGCTCCCCAGGATCTGTGCCCAAAGATCTGTGTCCCAGGTGTGTGTCCCAGGTGTGTGTCCCAGGTGTGTGTCCCAGGTGTGTGTCCCAGGTGTGTGTCCCAGGTGTGTGTCCCAGTCTGACCCGTGCGAGGAGGACCCCCGTGAGTAAGGCCGACGGCGGGGCGCCGCAGCCGGCGTCCGGCCAGCCCGACGATCCCAGCCGACCAGCCACCCCAGCCAGGGACGCCCAGCTCATCGAGCGGACGGTGTTCGAGATTCAGCGGGTGATCGTGGGCCAGGATCGGTTGGTCGAGCGGATGCTCGTCGGCCTGCTGGCTCGCGGGCACCTCCTGCTCGAGGGAGTGCCAGGGGTGGCCAAGACTCTCGCGGTGGAGACCATCGCCCGGGTGGTGGGCGGTTCGTTCTCGCGCATCCAGTTCACTCCTGACCTGGTACCCGCTGACATCCTCGGTACCCGGATCTACCGGCAGGGCCGCGAGCAGTTCGACGTTGAGCTGGGGCCGGTGATGGCGAACTTCGTGCTCGCCGACGAGATCAACCGCGCGCCAGCCAAGGTGCAGTCGGCATTGCTGGAGGTGATGGCCGAACGACACGTGTCCATCGGTGGAACCACCTATCCGATGCCCACGCCGTTCCTCGTGCTGGCCACCCAGAACCCCATCGAGAACGAGGGTGTCTATCCACTTCCCGAGGCGCAACGGGACCGGTTCCTGTTCAAGATCCAGGTGGAATACCCCACGGTCGAGGAGGAGCGCGAGATCATCTACCGGATGGGTGTGCACCCTCCCCAGCCGCACCGGGTGCTGGACCCGACCGAGCTGATCCGCCTGCAAGAGGTCGCTGCGCAGGTGTTCGTGCACCACGCTCTGGTCGACTACGTGGTGCGGCTGGTCCTCGCCACCCGGACACCGGCTGAGCATGGTCTGTCGGACGTGGCCGGATGGGTCGCCTACGGCGCTTCCCCACGGGCCAGCCTGGGGATCGTCGCGGCAGCGCGGGCGTTGGCGTTGATCCGCGGGCGAGACTACGTCCTGCCGCAGGATGTGGTGGACGTGGCGGCCGACGTGCTACGGCACCGCCTGGTGCTGTCCTACGACGCGCTGGCCGACGGTGTGCCCGTCGAACACATCGTCACCCGGGTACTGCAGACCGTGCCGCTGCCGCAGGTGTCCGCCCGTCCGCAGAGCACCGGCCCGGTGGCGGCTGATCCAGGGACGCCTGCCGGAGTCGCGGGCCCGAGCTGACTGACCGGATGACGTCGCCAAGGCAGGGCGGGCAGCGGCACAGTTGGGCGCCGCCGGCGCTACGCGAGGGCGGGATGGAGGCCGGACTACGGGCATTGGAGCTCACGGTCCGTCGCAGGCTGGACGGGCTGCTGCAGGGCAATCATCTCGGCCTGGTGCCGGGGCCGGGCAGCGAGCCGGGGGAGGCCAGGCGATACCAGCCCGGCGACGACGTCCGGCGGATGGACTGGGCGGTCACCGCGCGCACCACCGAGCCGCATATCCGCGATACGGTCGCCGACCGTGAGTTGGAAACGTGGCTGGCCGTGGATCTGTCGGCCAGCCTGGACTTCGGCACCGCGGAGTGTGACAAGCGTGAGCTCGCGGTGGCCGCCTGCGCGGCCGTGGCCCACCTGACCAGGGGCGGCGGGAATCGGGTCGGCGCCGTGGTCGGCACTGGTGCCGATGTGCTGCGGATACCCGCTCGCGGCGGTCAGCCGCACGCCCTCGGGATGATCCGCCGGATCGCCGAAATGCCGCGCGCCACCGAGGGTGTCCGTGGCGATCTCGCCGGGATACTGGAACAGTTGCGCCGCCCGCCGCGTCGCCGCGGGTTGGTCACGGTGATCTCGGACTTCCTCGGTCCACGATCTGGGGACGTCTTCGACTGGGAGCGGCCGCTGCGCGGGCTGTCCGGCCGGCACGACCTGATCGCGATCGAGGTGCTGGACCCACGCGATCTCGAGCTGCCTGACATGGGCACGGTGGTGCTCGCCGATCCAGAGACCGGCCGACAGAAGGAGGTCGTGACCACACCGCTGCTGCGCCGGGAGTTCGCCGCAGCAGCGGCCGCGCATCGCGACGAGGTAGCCGCGACGTTGCGGCGCTGCGGTGCCGCGCAGCTGGCGCTGCGCACCGACTCCGACTGGGTTTCCGACATGGTGCGCTTCGCGGTCACCCGCAAGCGTTACTGGTCGGGTGGTGGCGCATGAATCTGACCGGGTTCACCAGTCCGCTGTGGTTCCTGCTGCTGATAGTGGTCGCTGCGCTGGCGGTCGGCTACGTGTGGATGCAGCGACGGCGGCGCCGGCAGGTGCTGCGCTTTGCCAATCTCGCCATGCTGGAGCGCGTCGCGCCCAAGCGTCAGGGCTGGTACCGGCACCTGCCGGTGGCGCTGCTGCTCGGTGCGCTGGTGCTGTTCACGATTGCCCTGGCGGGTCCTACTGCGGAGCAGAAGGTGCCGCGAAACCGGGCGACCGTGATGCTGGTGATCGACGTGTCACTGTCCATGCGGGCCACTGACATCGAACCGACCAGAATCGCGGCGGCACAGCGGGAGGCCAAGAGGTTCGCCCATGACCTCACCCCAGGGGTGAATCTCGGTCTGGTGTCCTTCGCCGGGTCAGCCACCGTGCTTGTTTCACCGACCACCGAACGGGCCTCGGTGATGCGCGCCATCGACAATCTCAAACTCGCCGAGGCCACCGGCACCGGCGAGGCGATCTTCGCCGCGCTGTCCTCCATTGAGGCGTTCGGCGCCGTGGTCCCGGATGTCCAAGGACCGCCGCCGGCGCGGATAGTGCTGCTCACCGACGGCAAACAGACGGTGCCGACCCCCGACGGCGACGACTCGCGCGGGGGGTTCACCGCGGCCCGCGCCGCGGCCGCCGCCAAGGTCCCGATCTCGGCGATCTCGTTCGGTACCGCCTACGGTCAGGTGGAGATCAATGGTGAGCGCCAGCCAGTGCCCGCCGACGATGACTCGATCCGAAGAATCGCTGACTTGTCCGGCGGGCAGTTCTACGACGCTGCGAGCGCCGGCCAGCTCAGCGATGTCGTCAGCACTCTGGGCGAGCAGATCGGCTACGAGACCAAGCGAGCCGACGCGAGTAAGCCATGGCTGATCGCGGGTACCCTTGCCGCGATAGTCGCTGCCGCCGGCGCACTAGCCATCGGACAACGACTGCCCTGAGGCCTGCCCATGAATGCCCGACGGTGTGATGGCAGTGTCATCACGCTGCCATCACACCGTCGATCACGCTGCCGATCACGCCGCGACGACACGACCGAAGGGAGCGCAGATGTCCCGTTCCGTGCTGGTCACCGGAGGCAACCGGGGTATCGGGCTGGCCATCGCTCACGCTTTCGCCAAGCAGGGCGATCGGGTTGCCGTGACGCACCGGGGATCTGGCGTGCCTGACGACGTGCTCGGAGTGCGCTGCGATGTCACCGACGGCGCGGCCGTGGAAGCGGCATTCGCCGTGGCGGAGCAGGCGCACGGGCCGATCGAGGTGCTCGTCTCCAATGCCGGGATCACTGATGACACCCTGCTGCTCCGGATGACCGAGGAACAGTTCTCCCGAGTCCTCGATACCAACCTCACCGGCGCCTACCGGGTGGCCAAGCGCGCCGCCAAGAGCATGCTGCGGGCCCGTTGGGGGCGGATGGTGTTCATCTCCTCGGTAGTGGCGCTGTCCGGCGCGCCCGGCCAGGTGAACTATGCGGCCAGCAAAGCGGGGCTGATCGGCGTCGCCCGATCCATCGCACGTGAGTTGGGATCCCGATCGATCACCGCCAACGTCGTCGCTCCCGGCTATGTCGACACCGAGATGACCGCGGACATCAGCCAAGCGCGGCGGGAGGAGATCCTGCGTTCGATCCCGCTGCGCCGCCAAGCTACCCCGGAGGAGGTCGCCGCGGTCGTGACCTTCCTCGCTTCAGACGCGGCCGGGTACATCACCGGAGCGGTGCTGCCGGTCGACGGCGGCCTGGGAATGGGTCATTGACCAGGGGAGAGGACAACAGGTGGCGGGTCTGCTCGACGGCAAGCGGCTGCTGATCACCGGCGTGATCACTGACGCGTCGATCGCTTTTCACGTGGCGCGGGTGGCGCAGCAGCAAGGTGCCCAGGTGGTACTCACCGGATATGGCCGGTTGCGTCTGGTGGAGCGGATCGCGCAGCGGCTACCCCAGCCGGCGCCGGTACTGGAGCTCGACGTGGCCGACCAGGGCCAGTTGGACTCGCTGGCGCAGCGAGTCGGTGAGCACGTCGACGGGCTGGACGGGGTGCTGCACTCCATCGGCTTCGCCCCGGCGTCCTGTCTGGGGGGAGAGTTCCTCAACGCGCCGTGGGAGGACGTGGCCACCGCATTGCACGTCTCAGCCTACTCGTTCAAGTCACTGGCAATGGCGTGCCTGCCGCTGCTGGGCCCGGGTTCCTCGATCGTGGGGATGGACTTCGACAACCGGCAGGCCTGGCCCGCCTATGACTGGATGGGGGTGGCGAAGTCGGCGTTGGAGTCGGTGTGTCGCTACTTGGCCCGTGACCTCGGTCCACACGGGGTGCGGGTCAACCTGGTGGCGGCCGGGCCGGTGCGCACTCTGGCGGCCAAGTCCATCCCCGGCTTCGCCGCGTTCGAGAACGCGTGGAACGGTCGAGCTCCGCTGGGTTGGAACATCGACGATCCGACCCCGGTGGCTCGCACGGTCTGCGCGCTGCTGTCCGACTGGCTGCCGGCCACCACCGGCTCGATGGTGTGGGCCGACGGCGGCTTCCACGCGGTCGGCGTGTAGGTATGCCTTCAAGTACCGCCAACCTGGGGTGAACGGGTCTTCAACAGCGGCCAACCCCGGGAAGGTTCAGGGCATTGATCGACGCATTGTTGGTGCTGTCCTTCGGCGGACCGGAAGGCCCTGACCAGGTACTCCCGTTCTTGGGGAACGTCACCTGCGGCCGGGGCGTGCCGCCGCAGCGGTTGGCTGAGGTAGCGCGTCACTACCTGCATTTCGGCGGAGTGTCGCCGATCAACCAGTGCAACCGCACCCTCATCAGCGCGATCGAGCAAGCGCTCGCCACTGCAGGGCTTGACCTGCCGGTGTACTTCGGCAACCGCAACTGGCATCCGCTGGTGGAGGACACCGTCGCCGCGATGGCCGCCGACGGGGTGCGCCGCGCAGCGGTGTTCGCCACCTCAGCCTGGGGTGGTTACTCAGGTTGCCGGCAGTACCACGAGGACATCGCCCGAGCCCGCCACACCGTCGGGTCTGGGGCTCCCGAGCTGGTGAAGCTGAGGCAGTTCTTCGATCACCCGTTGTTCGTTGAGGCCTGCGCCGACGCGCTGCGTATCGCCGTCGGGAAGGCGGGTCCGACCGCACGGGTGATATTCACTGCCCACTCGGTGCCGCTGTCCGCGGACGCTGCGGCCGGGCTCTCGGCGCAGGGCGGTCACCGCTATTCTCGGCAGGTCGCCGATGCCGCCCGGCTGGTCGCCGATGCGGCCGGGGTGGACAGCTATGACGTCGGATGGCAATCCCGATCCGGTTCCCCGCAAGTGCCCTGGTTGGAGCCGGATGTGACCGATCACCTCGACACGTTGCACGCCCAGGGGGTGCCCGGTGTCGTGGTGGCGCCCATCGGTTTCGTCTCCGACCACCTCGAGGTGGTGTGGGATCTCGATCACGAGGCCCGGCAACGGGCCGCCACGCTCGGGATGAGTTTCGTGCGGTCGGCCACCCCTGGCACCGACCCACGTTTCGCCGAGATGGTGGTGGAACTAGTTGCCGAGCAGGAGTGTGGGGCACCCGCCCGCCGATGCTCGCAGGTTCCGGCAGCCGGTCAGGGAGTCAACGGATCGCCCTGCGCAGCGGACTGCTGTCAACCAGCGGGGTAGCCGGGTCAGCGCCGCCCAGCGCGCGGGGTCAGCGCCCGCACTGCCTCAGCGACGGCACAGCGGCGCGCTTCTCGCACCGCGGTGAACAGCGGTCGCAGCGCAGCGGAACGGGCCGCCGCCACCGACGCGGACAGCGCACCACCGAGGTTGTCGGTGTCCGCGGCGCGCAGGATCGCCTCCACCTCGTCGGCCTGTTCCAGCACCCGCAGCGCGCGGGCCGGGGTGCCCTCGGGCCACGGCGGCCGGACTCGCAGCTCCAGCGCTTCGGCGATCTCGGCTCGGACGCCGGGGCGGTGCCGGGCCAGGTCGAGCTCCACCAGCGTCGTCGCCGCTTGACGGACCGCGCCGCGCAGACCGTGCTCGGCATCGGACAGCTCAGGTTCGGGGGCTGGAGTGAGCCGGCAGTCAGCGAACACCGTCCAGCGCAGCACGCCTTCGGCGACCGTGTTCGGCACCGCCGCCAGCTCGGCGCCGGTGAAGACGGAGACTTCGCCGGTGAGCAGCGCCGCCGCCGCGAGCGGCCCTTCGGGCGGTAGTCCCCGCACGTCGCCGGGCACTGGCAATAACAGCTGGCCGACGCCGGCCCCGGCCCGCCGGGTTGCGGCCAGTAGGCCGATCACAGAGGTCGGGACCTCGTGGGGCGCCGGCAGGTCGAGCTGCCGCGCGGTGGCCTCGTCCACGGCCACCACCTCGTGCAGGCCGGCCCAGGTATGCAGACCGTCGATCACAGCGTCAGGGGCGGCGCAGCCGTGCAGCCAGGCCGAGGCCCACACGGTGAATGTCGCGCTGGGGCATGGCACGGAGTAGGAGCGTAGAACGCGGACTCGCAACATGCACGCCCGGCGCGGCTACGCAGTGGAATTCGGCCCTCCGGCTATCGTCGGAGCCGTGCCCCCCAGCAACTTACCGAGCAGCTCAGCGGGGCGTAGTGCACGCTACGGGCCGGACGTGCTCCGGCAGCCACGCCAGCGCCGGGAGGTGCCGCAGCTGCTCGCTGAGACGGGTGTGGTGGTGGAGGACGCCGCGAGCGGATTCTGTGGCGCCGTGCTGCACTGCGAACGCGACTCGGTGGAGCTTCAGGACGCCCAGGGTCGGGTCCGAACCTTCCCGCTTCGGTGTGCGGCGTTTCTGGTCGACGGCGATCCGGTCACGCTGGTCCGCCCGGTGCAGCGGGCCACCGCGGAATCGATCCGGTCGGCGTCCGGATCAGTCCGGGTGGTGCGGACGCTGGCCCGGATCGCCCGGGCCAGCCGGATCTGGGTGGAGGGTAAGCACGACGCTGAGCTCGTGGAACGGGTCTGGGGCCATGATCTGCGGGTAGACGGTGTGGTCGTGGAGCCACTTGACGGTGTGGACTACCTGGCTGACCGGGTGGCGGACTTCGAGCCCGCCCCAGATCGGCGGCTCGGCGTGCTGGTGGATCACCTGGTCGCAGGTAGCAAGGAAAGCCGTCTCGTGGCGGCGGTGCGCTCGCCGCACGTACTGGTGACCGGGCACCCTTATGTCGATATCTGGCAGGCTGTGCGGCCCGCGGCGCTGCGCATCCCGGGCTGGCCTGACGTGCCGCGCGGGATGCCGTGGAAGGAAGGCGTGTGCCGGGAGCTGGGTTGGGTGGATGGGACCGGGGTCGCGGATCCGGCACAGGGATGGGCGCGGGTGCTGGGCGCCGTGGAGGGCTTCCGCGATCTTGAACCGGCCCTGTTGGGCGCCGTCGAGCAGCTCATCGACTTCGTCACGGCCGGGTAGCGAAACGCGATCACGATCACCGCAGAATCCTGCCCCAAGATCTGTCAAGATGGGTACATGGCCGCTGTCGTGTGGCTCGTTGCCGGGCTGCTGCTGATCGCTGTCGAGGTACTGACCAGTGGCTTCGTGCTGATCATGCTCGGGGTGGGTGCGCTGGTGGCCGCGGGGTTCGCGGAGCTGGGCGCTGGGCCATTACTGGAGGTCATCGTTTTCGCCGGCACCTCGGTGGTCCTGACCACGGTGGCTCGTCCGGTGCTCAAGCGCCGGCTGCATACCGCCCACGTGCCGACTAACGTCGAGGCGTTGGTCGGCGATAAGGCGATTGTGGTCAGCACTGTCGACGCGCACGGCGGCAAGATCAAGCTGCGTGGGGAACTGTGGTCGGCCCGAACGTACAACGAAACTGAGGTACTGCAGCCCGGTGACGCGGTGAGGGTGATCACCATCGCCGGCGCCACTGCCGTCGTTTTGGGGGAGCCTTTATGAGCGTGGCGCTGCTCGTGGTCATCGTGGTCATCCTGTTGGCGATCGTCGCCACCGTCGTCAAGGCCGTGGTGGTGATCCCGCAGGCGTCCGCCGCGGTCGTCGAGCGGCTGGGCCGCTACCGCGGGACGTTCACTCCGGGGCTGAACTTCCTGGTGCCCTTCATCGACCGGATCCGGGACCGGATCGACCTGCGGGAGCAGGTGGTGTCCTTCCCACCGCAATCGGTGATCACCAAGGATAACTTGACCGTCGACATCGACACCGTCGTGTACTTCCAGGTGACCAACCCGAAGGATGCGGTGTACGAGATCTCCAACTACATCGCCGCGGTCGAGCAGTTGGCCACCACCACGCTGCGAAACGTCGTCGGCGGGATGAGCCTGGAGGACACCCTGACCTCCCGGGACTTCATCAACGGCCAGCTGTCCGGGGTGCTCGATGAGGCAACTGGGCGGTGGGGGATCAGGGTGGGTCGCGTCGAGCTCAAGGCGATCGACCCACCGCCGTCCATCCAGGACTCGATGGAGAAGCAGATGCGCGCAGATCGGGAGAAGCGCGCCACCATCCTCACCGCTGAGGGCCAGCGCGAATCGGCGATCAAGACCGCGGAGGGCCAGAAGCAGGCCTCGATCCTCTCAGCTGAGGGTGCCAAGCAGGCCGCGATCCTCACCGCGGAGGCCGAGCGACAGTCTCGTATCTTGCGCGCCCAGGGCGAACGGGCTGCGCGGTATCTGCAGGCGCAGGGTCAGGCCAAGGCGATCGAGAAGGTGTTCGCCGCGATCAAGGCGGGTCGTCCGACCCCCGAGTTGTTGGCCTACCAGTACCTGCAGACGCTGCCGCAGATGGCCCAGGGCGACGCGAACAAGGTCTGGATCGTGCCCAGCGACTTCGGCAAGGCCCTCGAGGGATTCACGAAGATGCTCGGCGCGCCGGGGGACGACGGAGTGTTCCGGTTCGAACCGAGCCGGGATTACGTCGCCGCCAGCCGGCCGGAGGACGATGACGAGGCCGTTGCCGGGTGGTTCGACACCGCCACCGATCCGGAGGTGGCGGCCGCGGTGCGGGCCGCGGAGGAGGTTGCCCGCAGGGAGGTGCCGCGACCGGAGGTCGGGACGACCCCGTCGCTAGGTCCCCCGATACGGCCGGCGTTCAGCGGCCAACCCGGCGCGACGCACCAGGTGACCCGTCCGCAGGCCCCCCCGCCCGGACCACCGGACTCGACCGAGCCTGACCCGTCAGCGGACCAATAACGGGGGCCGCCGGTATGCCCACGGCTCGACCTGCTCGTAGGCCGCGCATGCGGCGAGCACCCGGTCGTCGGCGTGGCGCGGCCCCACCACCTGCAACCCGATCGGCAGGCCAGTGCTGGTCCATCCACAGGGCACGCTGGCGGCAGGCTGCTGGGTCATGTTGAACGGGTAGGTGAACGGCGTCCAGCTGGTCCACCGCTGCGAGTGCCATCCGATCGGCACCTCCTCACCTGCGACAAAGGGCGTGATCGGAACCGTCGGGGTGAGTAACAGGTCGTACCGCTCGTGGAAGGCCCCCATCGTGGCGCCCATCGCCATCCTGGTCGCGGTGGCGGTGAGGTAGTCCACCGCAGAGCAGCGTTGGCCCTGTGCCACGACCTCCTGCAGCGCAGGCTCCATGAGATCGCGCTCGCGCTGCGTCAGGCGATCGACAGTCTTGGCCATCGCGGTGAACCAGAGCACGTGAAATTCCCGTGCGCAGTCGACGAAACCTGGATCGGCGAACTCGACCTCCGCGCCGAGGTCACGGAACACCCCAGCGGCGCTCTGCACCGCATCGGCCACCTCCGAATCAACCTCGGCATAGCCCAGCGTCGGGCTCAACGCGATCCGCAAGCCCAGCACACCGTTGCCCAGCGCGCTGGAATAGGGGTGGGCGGTGGGTGGTAGCGCAGACCAATCTCTCGGGTCGTATCCGGACACCACATCAAGCAGCAGCGCGGTGTCGGCAACCGTCCGGGCCATCGGCCCGGGGTTGGTCAAGGTGCCTAACGGAGTTCCCGGCCAGTGCGGTACCCGGCCAAAGGTCGGCTTGATCGCCACCGTAGCGGTGAACGCGGCGGGGATGCGGACCGCACCGCCGCCGTCAGTTCCCATCGACAGCGGACCCATGCCCAGAGCCACCGCCACGGCGCTTCCGCCGCTCGACCCGCCCGATGTCCGGCTGGTGTCCCAGGGATTGACCGTGACGCCGGTCAGCGGGCTGTCGGTGACGCATTTCCAGGCCAGCTCGGAAGTGGTCGTCTTGCCCAGCAGAACCGCACCATGTTCGCGTAGCCGGGCGACGGCCGGTCCGTCGATCGACCATTCCTGGTCGGGAGAGACCAACCTCGAACCGCGCAGGGTCGGCCACCCCTGAGTGAGGTAGACGTCTTTGACCGACGTCGGAACGCCATCGACCAGACCCTGGGGCAGGTCCCGGTGCCAGCGGAGCTCGGAGGCCTTGGCCTCCTCCAGCGCGCGGTCGACGTCGACGAAGCAGAAGGCCCGGACCTGGCCGTCGAGCTGGTCGATGCGATCCAACACGGCCTGGGTCGCCTCGACCGGAGACAGCTCACCGCTGCGGTACGCGGCGACGAGCTCGATCGCGGTGAGGTCCGCCGGGCTGCTCATGGCCCCACTGCCACGTACTTGGTCTCCAGGAACTCCTCGATGCCCACGGTGCCGCCTTCGCGCCCCAGCCCCGAGTGCTTGATGCCACCGAAGGGCGCCGCCGGGTTGGACACCAGGCCTTGATTGAGCCCCACCATCCCGGCCTCGAGCCGCTCGCAGGCCCGCAAGGCGCGCCGCAGGTCGCTGGTGTAGACGTAGCTGACCAGGCCGAACGGGCTGTCGTTGGCAGCTGCCAACACTTGCTGTTCGTCGGTGAAAGAGGTGATCGGCGCAACCGGTCCGAAGATCTCCGTGCGGTTCAACTCGGCATCCGCGGGCACGTCGACCAGCACGGTCGGTCGATAGAAATAGCCTGGACCATCCACCGCCTCGCCGCCGACGAGCACGCGGGCACCGCCGGTGACCGCGTCGTCGACCAGGTGCTGCACCCGCGTGCGCGCCTTGGCCTCGATCAGCGGGCCGACCTGGACGCCGTCCTCGCTGCCGCGGCCGATGCGCAAGGCGCCCATCTGCTCGGCCAGCCGGCGGGAGAACTCCTCGACGACGTCCGCGTGCACGTAAAAGCGGTTGGCCGCGGTGCACGCCTCGCCGATGTTGCGCATCTTCGCGACCATCGCGCCGCCGACCGCGGCATCGAGGTCGGCGTCGGCGAAGACCAGGAACGGCGCATTGCCGCCGAGCTCCATCGAGGTCCGCATGATCTGCTCGGCGCACTGCTCCAGCAGCAGGCGCCCCACTTCCGTAGAGCCGGTGAACGACAGCTTGCGGGCCCGACCGTCCCGGATCAGCGGCTCCATCAGCGGACCCGATCTGGAGGTGGGTACGACGTTGAGCACCCCATCGGGCAGCCCGCACTCGGCGAGTATGCCGGCTATAGCGAGCATCGACAGCGGGGTCAGGCTGGCCGGCTTGACGACCATCGTGCAACCTGCCGCGACCGCGGGACCGATCTTGCGGGTGCCCATCGCGGACGGGAAGTTCCAGGGAGTGATCAGCAGCGACGGCCCGACCGGCTGGCGCATCACCAGCACCCGACCCGAGCCGTTGGGTGCGATGGCAAACCCGCCGTCGATGCGCACGGCCTCCTCGGCGAACCAACGGAAGAACTCGGCGGCGTAGGCGATCTCTCCCCGCGACTCGGCCACCGGCTTGCCCATCTCCAAGGTCATCAGCAGCGCGAGGTCTTCCTGGCGGTGCATCATCAACTCGTAGGCACGGCGGAGGATCTCGCCACGTTCCCGGGGCGGGTGCTGAGCCCAGCCGGCCTGCGCGGCGATGGCGGCGTCCAGCGCGGCCATCCCGTCGTCGCGACCGGCGTCGGCGACCGCGCGCAGCACCGCGCCGGTGGACGGGTCCTCGACATCGAAGGTCTTCCGGTCGCTGGCGGGCCGCCACCGACCGTCGATGAACAACTCGGTCGGGACGGCGTCGGCGACGGCTCGCTCCCGGTCGCCGGCTGGCAGCGGCGCCGGACTCATCACGATGCGACCTGTTCCTGGGGGACCGGGGCGGGGGAGCGGGCCTCGAAAATCAGGCCGATCATCCCGATCGCCGCGCCGGTCAGCGAGACCGCGAGCAAGGCTGGCGAGGTAGTCCCAGTGAGTGCGTCGCCGAGCACTACCACCGCTACCGTGCCCGGCACGACGCCTACGGTACCGGCCAAAAAATGACGGAACCGGATCGACGACAGCGCGCTGCAATAATTGAGTACAGAGAAGGGCACTGCCGGGATCAACCTCAATGACGCCACCGCGAGCCAGCCTCGACGGCGCAGCCGCGCATCCACCGCCCGCAGCACTCGGTGATCCAGAATCCTGTGATCCAGGACCCTGTGATCCAGACGGGGCAACACCAGTCTGCGAGCCAAGCCGCGGACCAGACCGAAGGCCAGCACCGCGGACAGCACCGTCGCCAGCAGCGACAGGGCCACCCCCAGCACCGATCCGAAGAGCAACCCGGCAGCGAGGGTGAACACGGTACGGGGGACCGGCGCCACCGTCGCCAGCGTGTGCCCGAGCAGGAACAGCAATGGTGCGGCGATGCCGACCGACTGCGACCAGGTGCGCATCTGCAATGGGCTGGGTACCGGCAGCACCACGGCGGCGATGATCACCACGCCCAACAGGAGCACCGCGACGAACAGGCGAATACGCCGTCCGCGGGGTGGCGTGCGGGCAACCAGGTCAGTCACGGCCGATCTCCTCCGATGCGATGCAACGCCGTGCCCCGGTGCTTAGCGTAGTACCGTCGCCGCGCGGGCATGAGATTCGGCAGGATTCGACCGCTGGAGGTCAGGTGCTCGACGAGCTGTGCGCTCCGGACCTTTTCAGTCGGGTTTGATGTTGGCGTTGAGGTGGAACATGTTGCCAGGGTCGTACTTGGACTTGATCCGGGCCAACCGTCCGTACTTGTTCGGGCCATAAGACGCCCGCACCCGATCGTCTTCGTTGGCCGTCATCGAGTTCACGTAGCCACCTGAGTCCTTGGCGAACGGCCGCAGCGCGTTCCACAACGACCCGACCCAGGTCCGGTCGGCGTTCAAGACCGCGGGGCTGGCACCGATGCCGGCAATGTTGACGACATATCGCGGCGATCGTCGACCGCCGAAGGCCGTCTGCTCGTCGCCAACGGCCGAATACTCTCCGTCCAGCCGGAAGATCAGGCAGAAGCTCATCGGCGAGCGCTTAGCAGGCAGGTGCGCCACGATCCTCGAGATCACATCGTCGGTGAGCTCATCGAGGTAGATCACTTCCTGATAGCCGAGGAGGCCCCACGGAGCAGTCTCGTCGAGCGTTCGCTGCAACGCCACATACGGGATGGGGGTGACGAGCTCGAACAGCGGCGGCAACGCTTCACGAATCGGCGCAACGACGCTGGCGTGTTCCTCCGCGGAGGAGAACCCGACGATGAGGAGCAGATAACCGGGCGTGAAGTGGTATTGCGGGGGTACGAAGGGTGCCGGCGGGGCGTTGAGCCCGATCGCGATCTGGGCGCCCGCGTCGACGGGCAGGTTGGGTACGACGTCGCGGGCCAACCGCAGCACCTGCTCGCCCTGATCCATCCCCCAGAAAAACAATCCGAGGTGCACCTCTGGTCCAACCGGGAGCAGCTGGAACTCGAAAGTCGTGACGACGCCGAAGTTGCCGCCCCCACCGCGCAGCGCCCAGAACAGATCAGCGTGCTCGTCAGGGGAAGCGCGCACGTAGCGGCCGTCAGCGAGCACCACATCGGCTGAGACCAGGTTGTCGATGGTCAATCCCGCCTTGTGGGTCAGCCACCCGATGCCGCCACCGAGGGTCAGTCCACCGACGCCAGTGTGGCTGATTACCCCGGTGGGTACCGCCAGCCCATGCACCTGGGTGGCCGCGTCCAGCTCTGCCACGGTGGCCCCGCCGCCGACCCTGGCCAGCCGAGGGTCGGTGCTGATCGAAACCTGGCGCATCGTGCTGAGGTCGATCATCAGTCCGTCGTCACACACCCCGGCCCCGGAGAACGCATGGCCACCGCCGCGAACCGAGATCTCCAATTCTTGTTCCCGGGCGAAGGTGAGCGCCGCTGCCACGTCAGCCGGCGACGCGCAGCGAGCGATTGCTAACGGATTGCGATCGACGTCATTGTTCCACTGTATGCGCGCGGTGTCATAGTCGGCGTCCTCCGCCGTGATCACCTTCCCCGCCAGCACCGTGCGAAGTGCTTCCAGATGATGGGACGAGACTTGCATCATGAAAACAGCTCCAGGGCCTCGACGGGAGCACCCGGCGCTTGCCCGGTGCGGCTTGAGTTAGTTTGCCGGATCCGAGCGAGCCTGCCAGCGTCGCTCAGGCTGCGGCAACCACCATTCTTGCGGTAGGACGAAATGCACGATTCTCTTCGACGTCAGGGGTGCGACCGGAGATGCTGACAACCGCACATTGACAATCTCCTCATGCCGCTACTCTCCGTAGCTCGCTGATGACGGGAGGGGTGGCCGCGTCGAATCCACCCCTCCCTGGCCAACGGCACCGCACGCGGTCATCCAGCGGCGCCGCACCGACTCATCAGCTGTATACGTTCCCGCCGGGACCGCCATTAGCGCTGCCGCCCGCGCCGCCGGTGCCGTCACCGGCACTGTTGGTCTGGTCACCGAACGCATTGATATTCAGGACGTTCAGGCCGAGACCACCCCGGCCCACGCCGCCGCCGCCGCCCACCCCGCCGTTGCCGCCACGGCCGCCGCCACCACCTGCGCTGAACAGCGACAGGACAGTACGGGCCGGCAGCAGCTCCACCCGCTGCGCGTCGATCTCCACAAAGCCTACTGCGTCAGACATCAAATCCTCCTAGGAAAGTCGTCCCGGCGCTAGCCGAGAAAAGCACCGCATCGGTGGCATTCCCGATTCGGCTTCCCATACCCTGCCCACGCCTACCGCCACGGGCAATCAGTAGCCGCACCTAAATCTGCCTGGTCGGCTACGTAGCCAGGAGTTGCTTTTCGAATACGTAGCCAGCCGCAACGTCGACGTAGGCGCCAGACCCCGAGTACCTACGCGCAACGGTGAGGGCAGGCTTACCCGGTAGGCACTCATGCATTAGAGATTTCGGTCGAGCTTGCTCATATCGGGGTGATCCTGGCGACGTTCGCACGTCCTCGGCGGATATGCGGACGCTTGGAACAAGGCTAAGAAAATATCATCCCGTAGCTTGCTGGATAGCGGAATAAATGCCGTATTGAGAGCCGTGAATGAAGGGGAGTGACCGCCTTCTGCATGGGTATTTATCGCGTCCGAGGCAACCCGCCTCGCGGCACGGACCCACTAAGTGCGGTGCGGTCGAGGCCATCGCAGTAGGTCGAAGGCCTGCTTGGCCTCGGTTAGCGCGATCGGCGACCGAGCATCGGTGGTCTGGCCTGCGGAGATGCGGATCTGATTCTCGTGTGCGAGCACGCGCAGCACGGCGACGATTTGGCAGGCGCCCCGTCTGTTCGGCTCGGGGGACTGCGTCGCACAACGCTGTCGTAAGTGCGGCTTCGCTGCGGCCGAGATACCGCGTGTGTGCTGCCGTCAGCGCAGGGGTTTCGATGACGAGCCGCTGAAAGGCGACCATGTCCGGGTCGTCGCACAGGCAGTTGATCGGTCGCGACGCGTCAGGGTGGACCGCAGGTGCGCGCATCCAGTGGTGCTGGCCTGGGCTTCGGTGGACGACGACCCGGGCGGCTTCATCCTCGTGATCAGCGAATCGGTACATGATCAGCTGGTCTTTGTTGGGAAAGTACGCGAACAGGGTACGTTTGGGGACTTCCGCGGCTGCGGCGATCTTTATTGTTCGAGTATGGGAACGTCACGGGGTTTCCACGAAACCGAGGGTGATCGTTGTCGGCGGTTGCCACCGAGCGTCACCGCGAGGACGGCCAGCTCAACGTCGCCGGCGGGTAGTGCCCCCAGCGCGATGCCGGCGTTGCCGGCGAGGAGCTCGAACATGTCGCTCCATCGTTGCCCATCAAAGTGCGCACGCACCCGATCAAGTGCGTGGTCGGCTGCGTCGCCGGCGTGCGCGTCTCTTTCAGTAGCGCGCGGTGACGAACGGTGCGTCGGCACCTTCCCATACGATGTCGCGGTAACCGGCTTGATCATCGGAAGTGAGTTACACACGTGCAATCCTGCACGCCCACCGCTCACTTTTGACGATCTTTGCGGCGCGGGCGGCAGTAATGGCGCTAGCCCCGCCTGGTCCACGATTTGTCATAATGTAGATTATCGGATCGAGTATCCGGAAGGGCGGGGGACACCCGGCGGTGCGGTGGTTGCCCAGCCAGGGCGAGCGCGACGCGCGATGAGTTACGGAATCTCTACAGAATGCCGTGAGAGGCTACAGAACACCGGCTCTGCGCCAGAGCAGCTTTCCCGGCCCGGCGATGAGCCCGACCTCGTCGAGGAACTTGACGACCTTGCCGGTGGCGAACTGTTTGGTTTGGTGCCAATGCGGGTTCGAGGCAGCCGCTGCGACAGCCTCCTTGACGTCGAGCTCCACCGCCGCGTACACCTTCGGGTCGATCAACCTGGTAGTGGCGAAGTAGACCGACATGGCCAGGACGAAGCGGCTGTAGGCCCGGCCCATCCAGCCCAGCCGGGGCCACTGCCGGAACGTCTCCTCGCGGGCGTAGCGGATGTGTCGGGCCTCCTCGACGACGTGGATCCAGGACACCTTCTGGACTATCGGTTGCAGCGACTGGTCGGTCATCTGCTCGCGCTGCACCGCGTCGAGGAGCTCCTCGACGTAGATCGCCGCACCGAAGGTCACGCTGCCGGTCGAGAACGTCTTGAGCAGCCGTCCGAGGTGGTGGACGACCCAGCCAGGACCGTAGTCCGGGGCGCCGAACTTCTCCGCTGCGCGGGAGAACATCACCGAATGCCGGCACTCGTCGGCGATCTCGGTCCACGCGTACCGGGCATGCGCGCTGCTCGTGGGATGGTCGTAGAGGTGCCGTACAAGCATCTGCATGAGGATCGTCTCGAACCAGATGCCGATGCCGTACAAGCTCGCCAACTCGTGTTTGGTCAGCTCGATCCGCTGCGCTTCGCTCATCTGCTCCCACAGTGCGGTGCCGTACAGGGAGCTGCGGTGCGGGGCGATGTAGTAGCGATCCGGCGCGAGCGGGGCATCCCATTCGATCTCGACGGCCGGATCGTAGGAGTGTTTGGCCGAGGTCTTCAGCAGTCGCCGCGCGGTGTCCTCGCGGTCGGGAACACGCCTGGTCGTGGCGTCAACGTCGCTGGTGATGGTCATCTGCGACCTCCTCTACGAGCGGGCTGCCTCGAAGATAACTGACTCGTCAGTCACTAGCAAGTGGAAGCCACTCGCCCCTACTGATCCGGTCCAGGCCCAGCCACCCGAAGTCCACCGCCCGCGCCTCGATCTTCACCCGTGACACCTCCGGGTGATCCAACCACCAGGACATCAGTCCCTGCAGCGCGCCGACGACCAGCGGGACGGTGATCCGCGCCTGCTCCAGCACCTCCTCCGACGTCGCCGCGCTCCCCTGCTCAGGGGCGTAGTAGCCGGCGAGAACCGCCGCGAACACCTCGGTGACCTGATCCCGGAGTCCGCGCAGCGACGCGCCGAGCTCGGGATTGTCCAGGTGCCGTGCGACCAGCGCCCAGGCCTCCGGCCGCTCGGTCACCAGATCGCACAGCAGCCGGACCGCGCCGCGCCAGGCGCCGAGCGCGTCAGCGGCGTTGCTCAACACTTCTGGCAGCCGGCTCATGAAACCCTCCACCACTTGCTCGGTAACCGCGGCGAAGAGCTCTTCCTTGCTCGGGAAGTGCTGGTACACCAATGCTTTGCTCACGCCAGCGGT
>JALYTS010000002.1:0-16204 GCA_030854185.1 Actinomycetota bacterium
ATCCACGCTGGCCTGCCAGCCTGGCTCGTCGTTGGCGGCGACCACGAGCAACCTTCCGTCCGCGCCGGGCGCTACCCGGACCGCTACCCGCGGCGGCTGGGCCAGCGCAAGCACGCCGCTGACCCCAGGTTCGATGGGTGGAGCGGCACCGCTGCGGGCCTGCTCCGCCAGTGCCGGACCCAGCAGTTCCGCGCCCGA
The DNA here is from genome assembly GCA_030854185.1 of Actinomycetota bacterium. Lineage (GTDB taxonomy): Bacteria > Actinomycetota > Actinomycetes > Mycobacteriales > Pseudonocardiaceae. Next base: position 199 of record JALYTS010000002.1, read on the forward strand.
CACTGGTCGCACCACTCGCAGCACCGGCCGGCCATCCGCGGTCCGGGGCGCGGGCCGGGCCAGCGGCCCAGCCGCGGCGAGGGCACGGACACCCTGCGCGGCGGTGGGCAACACCACGAACTGCACCCCGGTGGCGGCCGCGTCGGCCATCGCGGCGGACGTCTCGCCGGGTTGCCCGGCGCGCAGTGCGGCAGCCACCCGCTCCAGGCGGGCCCCGGTGGCCCGCAGCGGGGCAATGTCATCGTCACCGAAGCGTGCGGTCCGCGATCTGGTCAGCCGTACCGGCTCACCCGGAGCACCGATGACAAGAACTGATGTGTCGGACCGGTCCAGCTCGGCGGCCAGTGATGGCGCCAACACCGGCAGACCGGCCGGGGGGCCGCTGGTGAGGGGACCGCTGGTGCCCACCGCGACAGCCGCCGCCGACAGCGCCGCCAGCCCCATCCACGGCATCACCGACAATCCCTTAGCCCACTTGTCACCGAACCACTGCCGGGTCGGCTCCGCGGTTCGGCCGGCCAGCAACACCATCCACAGCAACCCGCAGCCGGCGAAAAGCAGTGCACCTCCGGTGAATCCAGACCGGGGATCACCACCGGCCAACGGCCGCATCGGCAGCCGGATCAGCACCGCCGCCGCGATAGCCCCCAGCAGCACCACACCGACAGCCGGCAGCATCGCCCGGGATGGCGCAATGGCGAGCGCCAGGACTGCCGCCGCCAACACCACCACTCCTATCCACGGTGCGGCGCCCGCACCGCCGGGGTCCAGGGCGAGCAGGCGCACAAAGCCAGGCACCTGCTCGGGCACCACGGCTCCTACCCCCTGCAACAGCACCTCAGGACGTTGAATCACCACCGCCGGCCAGGGCAGGAGCAACCCCAGGGGCAGGAGCACGACGGCGAACAGTCCGACCGCGCGGCGCAGCGTCGTCACCCGCGGGGCCGGGATCACCACGAAGCCGATGAGCACCACGGTCAGTATCAGCAGGTGCACCAGGGGAGCGAACGCGCCGATCACCGCAATCCCGAGAGCGGTAGCGGCCGCAGTGGACAGCCACCCGCCGGAACGTCTGCCGGTCTGACCTCGTAAGACTGACGCGACACCGGCCAGGACGAGTGGCAACAGCAGGTAGGTCACCACGACGTCGATCCGGCCCTGCGCCAACCCGGCGATGGCCGGCGGGAGCAACGCGTATGCAGCAGCGACCAGCGCTCGACGCTCACGGCTGACCGGCAACGCGCGGGTGGCCCGGTAGGCAGACAGGGCGGCCAGCGGCAGCGCGGCCAACAGCACCAGCGACACCGCCGCAGCCGGTGACCCCACCGGCAGCCCGAGCATGCCGAGGACGGCCAGGGCAGCAGGCGCGGGGGCCGCGCTGCCGCCGCCGACCGGGTGCCACGACGCCAGATAGGACGACCAGGTCTGACCCAGGCTCTCCATCGGGAGCAGCCGCCCCCCGGACAGGTCCAAGGCCAGCCGGTGGCGGTTGAGCAGCACAGCGAGCACCGTCATCGCCCCGACCAGCAACGCGGGCGCAGAGAGCAGGAACTCCCGGATGCGTGTGCCGACTCCGACATCGTCCAACATGAGCACACTCGAGTCGCTACGGTCCGTAGCGCCCCGCGGGTTCGCTGGGTCGGAGTGCTTGGGCAGCGGCGAGGGCCGCGGCCGGGTTCGCGTGCCGGCTTCCGCTGCGCCGTTGCCCGTAGGGGCGCTGGGGGCTACCGGCGTCGCGACGTTGCCGGCGCTGCGCGAGCCGCCGGCACGACGGGCATTGCCGCCACCGGTACGTACCCCAGCCTTGCGCGACACGCCGACTCCTCCCTGTCCATCCCCGTTGGTGGGGGCACACGGTAACGCCCCCCCGTGACCGGCGCGGATTCCGGGCAGCGGCCAGGATCAGCCAGCGCCGCGTTTGAGCCTGCGACGCTCGCGCTCTGACAGTCCACCCCAAATACCGAACCGCTCATCGAAGGCCAACGCGTACTCCAGGCACTCGGTGCGGACCTCGCAGCCCGCGCAAATCAACTTCGCCTCCCTGGTGGATCCACCCTTCTCGGGAAAGAACGCCTCCGGATCGGTCTGGGCGCACAACGCCCGCTCCTGCCAGTCCTGCTGATCCTGTTGGTCAAGCCCGTCGAATGAGCCCCAGTCGCCCGAGCCCCAGTCGCCCCGAAGCTCGACCCTGTCATCCGCATGCCAGCCGATGTCACTCTCATCCATGGCGGTCCGCCCTTCTCGCCATAGAGTTCCTCCCCGGTTCCGCGCCTTCCCGGGCTACGATCCGGGAGAATAACAACCTTGTGATTACACCCCTGTTATCGGGGATGCAAGTCCTCCGAGCTGATCCGGAGCCCTACCTGGCGTGTCGGGGTTGACACGCCGCGTAGTCAGATGAGAGCAACGGTCGCTTCACCCGGCCGACGGGCTGGACAGCCGGTGGGTAAGAGTAGGAGTGTGCCTGCCACCGGCCTGGCCCCCAGCCCGCTGTTCCTGCTGCTGCTCGCGGCGACCGCGGCCGGTGGCGCGCTCGCCGCGTTGACCGGCGGCGCGGCCCGCACCGCCGGCATCGTGGCGCTGGTCCTCGGCGGGTGGGCGGTCGCCCTGTGCCTGCACGAGTTCGGGCATGCCTTGACGGCCTACCGGGGCGGCGACCGTTCGGTGCGCGCCAAGGGATACCTCACCTTGGACATCCGGCGCTACACCGACCCGGTGATGTCGCTGCTTCTGCCACTGGCGCTGCTGGCGTTGGGCGGAGTCCCGCTACCCGGCGGCGCGGTATGGATCAACCGCGGCGCCCTGCGTTCGCGAGCGGTCGCCTCGGCTGTGTCACTGGCCGGTCCGTTGGCGAATCTCGTACTCGGGGTCGCAATCACCGCCGTGGTCGCCTTCAGCGGCCTCCCGGACGGGCTCGCGGCCGGGCTGTCCTATCTCGCTCTGGTGCAGATCCTCGCGTTCGTGCTCAATATCCTGCCGGTGCCGGGGTTGGACGGGTTCGGCATTGTGGAACCCTATTTGCCCGCGCGGGCACGCCGGTTCGCCGGCAGCCTCGGCTGGTATGCCCCCTTGCTGCTGTTCGTTCTGATCATCGGCGTACCGGCGGTGAGAAATTCTCTGTTCGGCGCCAGCTTCGCGGTCTTCGCCGCCCTCGGTGGCGATCCTTCGACGGCGGTGGACGGCCTCCAGGAATTCCTCTTCTGGCGCTGACCAGCTCGCTACCAGCCACCCAACTCGACGCCTGATCAACGCCGGGATAACGTCAGTGTCGTCAAGGTGTCTCGTATGCATTTTATCCGGGAACTGCGAGGACCAAGGATGGGCGTACCGGCTCGGCTGGACGGCTTCCAGCGGCGTCATACTTGGCTGGGCTTCCCGTTGGCGGTGATATACAAGTTCGTCGACGATCAAGGCGGCTACCTCGCCGTCCTGATCACCTACTACGGTTTCGTCTCGCTGTTTCCCGGGCTGCTGCTGCTGATCAGCGTGTTGGGCTACACGTTGCAGAGCCACCCCGCCTGGCAGCAGGCGGTGCTCGGCTCGGCACTGCAGCAATTCCCGATCGTCGGGCCGCAACTACAGCAGAACGTCAGCTCGATCCACGGCAGCAGCGCGGGCGTGATCCTGGGCATCCTCGGCGCCGTCTACGGCGGTCTGGGTGTCTCGGTGGCCATCCAGACGGCGTTGAATCGGGTCTGGGCCGTGCCCCGCTATGCCCGCCCCGACCCGGTGGTATCCCGGCTGCGTGGCCTGGTGCTGTTCGTCCTGATCGGGGCAGTCGTTCTGATCACCACCGCGCTGGCCGCGATCGGCCCGGTGGCCGCCGGCTACGGCTACGGCGCCGGCGTACGTATCGCGGCGATCGCAATCGCCGCGATCGTCAATGTGGGTGCGTTCCTTATCGGGTTTCGGGTGTTGACCGCCCGCGACGTTCCGCTGGCTGACCTGATGCCTGGGGCGATCGGCGCCGGGGTCGCAGTTGAGGTGCTGCAGATCGTGGGTGCGTTGTTCGTCAGTTATGAACTCAGCGGTGCCTCACAGATCTACGGCGTCTTCGGGCTGGTTCTCGGGTTGTTGGCCTGGCTGTACCTGCAGGCGGTCATCGTCGTGTTCTGCGCGGAGATAAACGTGGTGCGGGCACGCCGGCTGTGGCCGCGCAATATGCTCACCCCCTTTGTCAACGACGTCACGCTCACTCGCGCCGACCGGGCGTCCTACCGTTCGTATGTGAACTCAGAGCGCTTCACACCATCCCAACAGGTGGAGACCACGTTCGACCCACAGCCCTCGGCGAACGACAAATCCTGAGCACCGCCGTGAAGGTCGTGGTACTGGTCGGCGGCGTCGGGGGCGCCCGGTTCCTGCTCGGGCTCAAGGCTACGCTCGGTCTCGACGACCATGACACCGAGACCCATGACGCCGGCACGCCTGACATCACCGCAGTCGTCAACACCGGCGACGACATCTGGCTGCACGGATTGCGGATCTGCCCAGATCTGGACACCTGCATGTACACCCTCGGTGGCGGGATCGATGCCGAACGCGGCTGGGGACGTGCCGGCGAAACCTGGGTGGTCAAAGCGGAACTGGCGCGTTATGGCGCTGATCCGGACTGGTTCGGGCTGGGCGATCTGGACCTGGCCACCCATCTGGTCCGCACCCGGATGCTGCAAGCCGGCTACCCGCTGTCCGCGGTGACCGCGGCGCTGTGCGATCGGTGGCGCCCGGGAGTGCGGCTGCTGCCGGCTACTGATGATCGCTGCGAAACCCACGTCGTGGTCGCTGAGGCCGGCGATGGTCACCAACCCCAGACGCGGCGCGCGATGCACTTCCAGGAGTGGTGGATCCGCCACCACGCGCAACTGCCGGCCATCGAGTTCGTGCCGGTCGGCGCGGATACCGCCGAGCCGGCCGCTGGGGTGCTCGACGCAATCGCCGGGGCGGACGCCGTACTGCTCGCGCCGTCGAATCCTGTCGTGTCGATCGGCGCCGTGCTGGCTGTACCGGGGATCCGCGACGCGTTGCGCAGCGCGGGCGCCCGGGTGATCGGGCTGTCCCCGATCGTCGGTGGCCGCGCGGTGCGCGGGATGGCCGAGGCCTGCCTGGCCGCCATCGGGGTGGCGTGCGAAGCGGGCGCGGTGGCTGCGCACTACGGGGCGCGCAGCGCGGGTGGGATCCTGGACGGGTGGCTGGTGCACACCGGGGATCAGGCGACAGTGCCCGGGATCGAGGTCCGGGAGGTCCCACTGCTGATGACCGACCTGGCGGCGACCGCGGCGATGGCGCGCGCGGCCCTGGATCTCGCCCTACCACGGTGATCGATCACGCGGCCCCGGGTGAGATCCGCATCCTGCCGGTCCGAGGTTTGCCCGAGTTCCGACCCGGCGACGATCTGACCGGCGCGCTGGTCACCGCCGCTCCGTGGCTCGTCGACGGCGACGTCGTCGTCGTCACCAGCAAGGTTGTGTCGAAGGTGGAAGGGCGGCTGATCACGGTGTCGGCTGATCCGCCGGCCCGGGACGCGGCGCGTCGCGAGCTGGTCGCCACCGAGGCCCGGCGGGTGATCGCCCGCCGCGGCTGCTCGCTGATCACAGAGAACTCGTTGGGCCTGGTGCAGGCCGCGTCGGGGGTGGACACGTCGAATGTCGCGCCGGACGAGGTAGCCCTGCTGCCCCTTGACCCGGATGCCAGCGCCGCGCAGTTACGTCGCGGGCTCGCTGCGCGGCTGGGCGTCGATGTCGCCGTGGTGATCACCGACACGATGGGTCGGGCGTGGCGGGTCGGGCAGACCGACACGGCGATCGGGGCTGCCGGGTTGCGCGTGCTGCACCGCTACCTGGGCACCGTCGACCGGCACGGCAACGAGCTGGCGGTCACCGAGGTGGCCGTGGCTGACGAGGTCGCCGCCGCCGCAGACCTGGTCAAGGGCAAGCTGGCGCAGCTGCCGGTGGCGGTGCTGCGCGGGTTGGCCTACGACGACGATGGCAGCACTGCGGCCGACCTGATCCGACCGGTGGCCGACGATCTGTTCTCGCTGGGCACCGAAGAGGCGATCGACCAGGGACGCGTCGCTGGCCGGGCCGAGGCGGTGCTGTTGCGCCGTTCGGTGCGGTTGTACCGGCGCGATCCGGTGGATCCGGAGGCGCTGCGCCGCGCGGTCGGGGTTGCGCTGCGCGCGCCGGCACCGCACCACACCCGGCCCGTGCGATTCGTGTGGCTGGCCGACCGGCAGGTCCGTCACCGGCTGCTCGAGGCGATGAGGCAGGCGTGGCGGACCGACCTGCACAGCGACGGCCTGGCCGACGACCGCATCGAGCTGCGGGTACAGCGGGGCGACCTGCTCTACGACGCGCCGGAGGTACTGGTACCGGTCGCGGTGCCCGACGGAGCACACGCCTACCCCGACAGCCGCCGGCAAGCCGCCGAGGAGGCGATGTTCACCGTCGCCGCCGGTGCCGCCGTACAGGCACTGCTGGTCGGGCTGGCCGTTGAGGGTCTGGGCTCCTGCTGGGTCGGCTCGACGCTGTTCTGCCCGGACCTGGTTCGCGCCGAGCTCACGTTGCCGCCGGACTGGCGGCCGCTGGGGGCGATCGCCGTCGGTCACCCGACGCAACCGCTGCAACCGCGCCCACCAGGTGACCCGGATGATGGGCTCGTCCTGCGATAATCCACCACGATGATCACTGCACCGAAGGTCACCGCGCCGAATGCCCCGGCAGCTCAAACCCAAGCACCCCAAACCCCAGCACCTCAAGCCCCAGCACCTCAAGCCCCAGCACCTCAAGCCCCAGCACCTCAAGCCCCAGCACCCAATGCCGCTGTGCACGCGGACGCGGTGCAGACCCTGTCCCGTTGGCAACCCGGCGACCCTGCCCAGCGGGCCCTGCTCCAGGCCTTCCTCGGATTCCTGGCCGCGTGCCCGGACGCCTGCTCCCGGTCCTGCGTGCCCGGCCACTTGACGGCGTCCGCGGTGGTCCTCTCGCACGACCGGGCGCAGGTGCTGCTGACCCTGCATCCGCGGGTCGGGCGCTGGCTCCAACTCGGCGGGCACTGCGAGGAGGGTGACGCCGGGCTCGCCGCGGCGGCGTTGCGGGAGGCGACCGAGGAATCCGGCATCAGTGATCTGGCGATCGACCCGCAGCCGCTGCACCTCGACGTGCACCCGATCACCTGCTCGCTGGGCCTGCCCACCCGGCACTTCGACGTGCGGTTCCTGCTGCGCGCCCCAGCGGACGCCAGACCCGTCCGTAGTTCGGAGTCCCTGGACCTGGCCTGGTGGCCGGTGAACGCACCCCCACCCGACGTCGCACCCGCACTGCGCGCTCTCCGGGGACAGATTCGTTGACCGGAGCGGCCCCGACGAGCAGTCAGGGCCAGCTACCGTCGGCGATCATGACCATCGTTCGATCTCTACTGCTGTTCGCCCTCGCCGCACTCGCCGAGATCGGCGGTGCGTGGCTGATCTGGCAGGGTTGGCGAGAACACCGCGGCCCGGGATGGATCGCCGCCGGAATCGTCGCGCTGAGCATCTACGGGTTCGTCGCCACCTTCCAGCCCGACCCGCATTTCGGCCGGATTCTCGCCGCCTACGGTGGGATCTTCGTAGCCGGCTCGCTGGCCTGGGGCATGATCGTAGATAAGTTCCACCCCGATCGGTGGGACTACCTCGGGGCGGCGACCTGCGTGCTCGGCGTAGCCGTGATCATGTACGCGCCCCGAGGCTGACTGCCGGTACTCGGCACGACGCGGATCACGCGACGGCCGGGCCGGCCAGCAACGTGCGGTGCTCGGGGCCGGTGCGCTGGCGACCGCCAGCCGTCATGGCCAGCATCTGCAGATCCGAGATGATCGCGGTTTGTGTGCCTACGACGACAGCGGATGTCACCATAGGCACACAAACCGCGATCAACCCTTGCTGAGGGAGATCCGGCGGACACGCACCGACGATGTTCCGCTAACGCCGACTTCCCATTATTGACTGACTCGTACAGATCGGTGGCACTGTGGCGAAATGCCCGCTCTCCTGCATTACAGCGGGTCGATCTGGGTGAGATCACCGTCGAGGTGCAGCCATCGGTTGATGCCGAGCTCACGCAGGAACGGCAGGTCGTGGCTCGCCACCAGCAGTGCCCCTCGATAGAAGTCCAGGGCGCTGACGAGTTCGCGCACGGTGGCCATGTCGAGGTTGTTGGTCGGCTCGTCGAGCAGCAGCAGCTGCGGGGCCGGCTGCGCAGCCAGGCCCGAAGCATCATCAGTTTCGCCATGGCGCACCTGGCGCGGCAATCGCCGCAGCGGTACGCACGGCATCGCGAGGAACTCTGGCGCCTGGCCGCCCAAGGGCGGGTGCGCGCCGCAGTCCACGCCGAGCTGCCGTTGACAGAGGCGGCGCACGCACACCGCATACTCGAGTCTCGCGAGAACTGCGGCAAGGTCGTCCTGCGGCCGTAACAAGAACGATCCTCGACCGGGACCGGTGCTACCTCCACCCGGCGATCCGCTTGATTCGCTCGAACCCGGTCGAGGCGCTTACCGACCGGTCAGACTCTGTGGGCCGGCCCCATCGTCCCGGATCGCCGCTCGCACCGGCGTTGGCGGTACGGCGGCGTGGTCCGGCGGGCGGCGCCGTACCACGCCGCACCAGGCCGACGCCGGCGAGCACCACGGCCATACCGGCAAGCCCTAGGCCGCTCAGGGACTCGCCCAGGGCCGCGACACCCAACAGGACGGCAACCACCGGGATCAGGTAGGTGACGGTAGAGGCCACGGTCGGGCCATCGTCGGTGATGAGCCGGTAGTTCAAGATGTACGCGACGCCAGTGCCGAGCAGCCCGAGCACGGCGACGCTGCCGACGGCGTCCGGGCGAAAGTGCGGGGCGTGCCAGCCGACCGGCAGCGCGAGCGCCGACAGGACGGTGGCCACGGTGAGCTGGCCGGCGGACAGGACCGTCGGGGCCAGGTCCCGGCCGGTGAGGAACCGGCCCACGTAGACGAACAACACCCCGTACAGGGCAGCGGCAGTGAGGCAGGCGGCAGCCCCACTCACGGTGCCCGTGCCGCCGGACCGCCACGGGGCGAAGATCACCAGAGTGCCGGCGAAGCCCAGCAGGAGGCCGGCGGCACGGGGCGCCGACATAACCCGCTCGGTCCGCGCGAGCAACGCCACCACGACCGTCCACAGCGGAGTCGTCGCGTTGAGGATGCCGGCCAGCCCCGAGTCGACACTTCGCTCGCCGACGCCGAACAGGAAGAACGGCACCACGTTGCCGACGGTCGCGGCCACCGCGAAGTGCACCCACACAATCGGCTCGCGCGGTAGCCGTAGGCCGCGGATCCGGCAGATCAGCAGCAGGAGACCGGCGGCGAGTAACAATCGCAGGAACACCAACTGCATCGGCGTGAACCCGCGCAGCCCGACCTTGATCCACATGAAGCTGGATCCCCAGAGCGCTGCAAGTAGTGCAACGCGTAGGACGCTGCCGCGCTGTGCCGTCGGGTACCCCATCCTTGCAGGATGGGGTACCCGTGAGTGGCGTTGTGGGCTATGACCCGCATTGCCACTCACGGGTGCTCACATCGCGCGGTAGTCCCGGGGGCTGAACCGGGGTCCGAAGCGGGGCCGGCGGAACCCAGAGGCCTCGATGTAACGCACCGCGCGGTGCCGCTGCGGCGCATATGGCGCGAGGACTTCGAGCATGCCGGCATCATCCAACGGCCTGCCCACCAGCGCGTAACCGACGACGGAGGGAATGTGGAAGTCGCCGACGCTGACCGCATCGGCATCCGCCCAGGCCCGCTGGGCCACCTCGGCGGCGGTCCAGACCCCGATCCCCGGGACCTTGCACAGCAGATCCCGTCCGGCCTTCCCGGACAACGCCACCGCACCCTCCAGCCGGTGCGCCACCGCCGCCGCCGCCAGCAGCGCCCGGCGCCGGGAGCGGTCCACCCCGGCGCGGTGCCACTCCCAGTCCGGGATCGCGCGCACCACTGCCGGAGACGGCGGCACCCGCAGCTGCGCAGGACCCGGCGCGGGTTCCCCAAAGCGCCAGCACAGTTCCCGCCAGGACCGTCGAGCCTCAACGCCGGTGACCTTCTGCTCCAGCACGGCGGGAACCAGCACATCCCACACCCGGCGGGTGGCACCAAGGCGCAGGCCGGGCATCCGGTGCCGGGCCTGCGCGATCAGCGGGTGGTGCGGCACGAAAGCGTCGTCGTCGTCGTCGTCGCCGAGCAGCGCGGGCAGTCCATCCAACGCCCAGGCCGCTCCCGGACCCCATCCGGTGGCGTGCACCGTGCCGGCGTTGTCGCGGCGTAGCGACAGAGTGGCAGCGCCGGCCGGGGTGGTACCCGCGCGCCAGACGGTGCCCTCGGCATCCACCCGCATTGTCGGGTCACCCCGGCCCCGCCGCAGCGGAGCCAGCACTGCACGCAGGTCCAGCGCGCCCCGCGGCGTCCAGCATCGACCGCTGGTCTCGGGGCCGTTGCTTCGACCCTGCGAGCAGGTCTCAGGGCCGTTGCTTCGACCCTGCGAGCAGGTCTCAGGGCCGTTGCTTCGACCCTGCGAGCAGGTCTCAGACATCGGCTGAGAAGCGCACACCGTTGTCGGGCAGCACCACCCCCGGCCAGACCCGCAGTCCTTCCCGCAACTCGCAGCGTGCGCCCACCACCGCACCGTCACCGATCACCGCGTCGTGCACCACGGCCCCCGCGCCTACCCGCGCGCCGATACCCAGCACGCTGCGCTGCACGTCTGCGCCTGGACCGACCTGAGCAAGGTCCATCAGCACCGAGCCGAGCACCTGCGCGCCGCACTGGACCACGGCGTCCGCACCCACCACCGAACCACCACCGACTCGCGCGTCCGGGTGCACGGTGGCGCCGGGCAGCAGCAGCACCTCCCCCACCGGCCCGGGCAGCGCGGGCGACGGAACCAGGCCGCGCACCAAGTCCGCGGAGCCCTGCACGTAGGCGGCCGGGGTACCGAGGTCAAGCCAGTAGGAGGCGTCCACGTGGGCGTGTAACCGGGCGCCTCCCGCGAGCAACCCGGGGAAAGTCTCTCGCTCCACCGACACCGCGCGTCCCGCCGGGATCGAGTCGATCACCTCGCGGCGAAACACATAGCAGCCGGCGTTGATCAGGTCGGTCGGGGGATCGTCGGTCTTCTCCAGGAACCCGAGCACCTGGCCGTCCGACGTGGTCGGTACACAGCCGAAGGCTCGCGGATCGGGTACCCGCACGAGATGCAGCGTCACGTCCGCTCCCGCTTTGCGGTGGGTCTGGATCACCTCAGCCGGGTCCAGTCCGGACAGTACGTCACCGTTGAACACCAGAACGTCGGGCTCGGTCAGCGCGGATGCGACGTTGCGGATCCCACCCGCGGTGCCCAGCGGTTGCTCCTCGACCACGTATTCCAGCTCCAGACCCAGGGCGGACCCGTCACCGAAGTGGGTCGCGAACACCTCGGCACGATACGACGTGCCCAACACGACGTGCCGCACCCCGGCGGCCCGGATCCGGCCCAGCAGGTGGGTGAGCAACGGAACGCCGGCGGTGGGCAGCATCGGCTTGGGCGCGGACAAGGTCAGCGGCCGCATCCGGGTGCCCAATCCCCCAACCAGCACCACGGCCTCAACACCCGGCAGCGGCTCAGCCGGCTCGACGCCAAGACACGACACCATGGCACCCCTTCTCGAAGGTTTATCGCCTGATCGTGGGTGGCGCCCAGTCTGTCGCTGCACGCCGCGGACCGGTACAGCGGGACACCGTCGCTGCGCACCGCTGTCGACGGCGCCGCACAGCGACTCTGGACAGCCATGAACGCAACGGCTCGGTCTGATCGTCATCGACCGTGGTGAGTCTGTCTGCGCCGGCGCGTGAGCATTCAGAAGCTCGCCTTTGGCACGCCCTGACCGGGAGGCCCGGGTGCACGATGCCGGTGAACGACACGCCGGGCACGTGCCGGGACGTGGCCGTGCCGCCGCTGAAGTCCCAGATCACCTTGTAGGCGTCGGGGAACTGCTCGGTGAGGACGCCGCCGCCGTTGCGGGTCGCGAACACGCCGGTGTAGCCCCAGCCCTGACCGGCCAGCGGCCCGGAGTCCTCCTGCGGGATGGGCCCGACGTCGAGGATGTCGACGATCAGCAGGTCGCCCCGCTGCGCACCCTCGACGGCAGCCACGCGAGATGCCACTACCCGTCCAGGAACTTGGCGAGGATTCCAGTGGCATTCACCCGCAACACCGGATAGTCGCCGTCATCTACCCACGGTCGCAGGTGACCCACGGTGCCACGATCAGCCAGGGTGGCATCGCCAGGTCAGTGCCCGTGCGTGGTCTCCGACCAGCTGTCAGACCTACCATATCCGACGTGGGTGAGACTGTCGGGGTGTCAAGCAAGGACAGTCGCCCCGAGCCGACTCGCTGGATCATCCACGGTGAGCAGGTGATCGATGACACGCGGCGGTTGCGGTTGAGCATCGCGCAGGTGGAATTGCCCGACGGGGTGCACTTCGAGCAGTACGTGTTGCGGATGCCGAAGGCGGCGATGACGGTAGTGCTCGACGAGGCACGGGAGCGGGTGCTGATGATCTGGCGGCATCGGTTCGTGCCGGACTGCTGGACCTGGGAGCTGCCCGGAGGATACGTCGATTCCGACGAGGACCCCGCGATCACGGCTGCACGTGAGGTGCAGGAAGAGACCGGCTGGCGCCCCCGCAGCATGACGCTGTTGACCCGGTTTCAACCGCTGGCCGGCAGCGCCGACTTCGAGAACCTGCTTTTCCTCGGCGAAGACGCCGAGGACACCGGGACGCCCGCCGATATCAACGAGACTGCCCGAGTCGAGTGGATCGCCCTAGACTCGGTCCACGACCGCATCGCCCGGGGCGAGATCATCGGTGCCGGTACCCAGATCGGGCTCCTGCACATCCTCGCATTTCATGCTCCCCGGTCTCGCTGAACCAACAGGCCGATCTGCTCTTCGAGCATCCGTACCACCGGTTCAGCCCGGAACGGAGCGAGCCGATGTGACAGGTCGATGAGGTATGTGACCTTGCGGACTGACCGGACATCGGCGGCAAGATGCAGCGCCGCCAAGCCGGTCTCACAGGCTTCTTCGACCTTGCGCTGGTCTGCCAAACTCGAGGCCAGCAGCGCCAGGTTGAATAGCCGACCCCGGTCGTAACCGTCGATCATGTCCAGCGAGCGTCGCGCGAACCGTTCGGCTTCGGCCGGACGCCTCAGTTCACGGAAGCAGTGCCCGAACTTCGCGGCCAAGTAGGCACCGTCGAAGTAGGCAAGCCACTCCGGCCGGTCACGATCCTCCGCAACCGCGAAGGCCTGTTCAGACTCGCGAAGGGCGGCCACGCAGCCGTGCGCATCGTTCGCCAGGGCAAGTCCATGTGCTTCCATGACGGCCGATTCAGATACCAGCGCTGGCACTCCAGCTCGCTTAGCGTTGTCCTTGGCGGCTCGCGCCAGGTCTGTGGCCAGAGCGGCGGAGCGGAGGAACGCGGCCTGTTGGCTCATTCCTGCGAGCATCTCGCCGGCTAGTGCGTCATCACCGACGTCTTGACAAAGGTGCATCGCGTTTCGGAGATGCCGACGTCCGGAATCGACGTCGCCCACGTCGTAGGCCATCCACCCTGCCAACTGATTGAGCTCGGCGACCGCGGCAGACAACTCCCGGCGCACGCTCTCGCGGTACCGGCCCTCGCGCAGCAGGGGGAGTACGTCGGAAGCCACGTAGTTGGTGACGGCTGAGCGAGCGTGCCCGCCGCCGAATCGGTTGTCCAGTCGGCGGAAGGTCTGGGTCATCTCCCGGATGGTCTGCACCTCCGTCATACCCACCGCACGCGTGCTTGGCCCCGATGCAGGCTGCGTGATGAACCAGCCGAACGCCGAGCTGCCAACGGATGCTGCGCCTGCGGCCACAGCTCGTAGCAATCGACGTCGTTGCACGTCCTCGCTTCCTGTCTCGGACTCGTCTTCGACGCTATGGGCATCACGTAGCCGTACGTATGCGTGTGCTGGTTGTTCCGATAACTGGAACCAGAGGTACCGCTCAGGTATATGCAAAGCACGAGCCCACTGGTCAAGTTTGTTCAAGTCATGAGTTGCTTGTGCGGTTCGCTCCAAACGGCTGACCTGACCCTGCGTCAATCCAAGCCAGCGGCCGACCTTCGCCTGGGTCAGCACCGGCCGATGCTCATAGCGGTAGGCGTTGAGCACCTGGCCGAAGTGCCGGGACTCCAGCGAGTCTCGGAGCGCCGCTCGCTGCCAGAAGTAGTCCTGCTTAATGGGGGCGCGAGACCCTAGAACCTCGTGACGGGAACACGGGCTGCACAGTTGGGAGCGGTTGTCCCGTGCCAGCCGTGTCCCGCACCCTTGGCAGCACCGCTCTTGGCCCTCCAACCTCGCCACTACTGATCCTCCGTGTCTGTCGGGCCGCATCCTATCCGCGTGCAGGTCGGTGACGTGCGTTTATGCATGATCTGGATATTTCAATCAGTTATGTCGTTTGCCAGTCGCGTCCTCTTTGGAATCGTGATCGCCCGGACACTGATGGAGGCAACGTGATCAACCAGAGACCCAACCGGTTGGCGGTGTGGCTTACCGCCGCAGTGGTACGAGCGACAATCCCGGGTGTGTGCCGGCTGCTGGCGGCGAGCCTGACTGAGCGGGGGTGTGGTCGGTGTCCGGGGTACGCATCGTGAGTGATCCTCAGGTCGAGATCGAGGCCGTCTGCGAGGTGCACCGGGGTTCGGGGCGTCTGGTGGTGTGGCGCGAGGGTGATCGGGTGCTGCTGGATGCGCGTGCTGGTGAGTGCTGCGTGATCGCGGTGGAGGGCGCTGCGCCGCCTCCTCTTACGCCTGGGGAAGCGCTGGCCAAGCTGTTCCTGGACAACGCGGATCGGGGTTGCAACGCGGAAAACGATGTCTTCGTCGAAGAACTGCTGACACGACGGCGGGCCATCCAGGCGCTGGCCAACCCCAGCGGCGAATGACTGCCCCCCGGTTACAGGAACGGGGCAGGCGATGACCGCAGAGCCCTCGCACCGGTTCGCGCTGACCGGTCACGATCCCGAGGGCCGCAACCGCACGATCATTTTGTGGCAGGAGGCCGATCTGGTGGGCGGCATCGTCGCGCGCCGGGTGGTGGTGACGTTGGACGCCACGATGAACACCGCGACGGTACTCACGCGTGCCGAAGCCGCCGAGGTGGCCGACGCGTTGCGGGCGGCTGCCCTATGAAGATCGCGCGGTTACGGCGGTGCCCCCTTGATCCCCGGTCGGCCGCCGGTTTGAGCCCGGCCCCCGTCAGTTGCTCCCGGCGGCCGGCCGGTTCCACCACCCGAACGTGAGACCGCGCGCGCACGGTATGAACAGATGAGAGAGGAAGGAACCTCACATGGACTCGAACCCGTTGTCGTCAGCGGCCTTGCGGCTGGAGTTCCCCGCCGGGAGATCCGTTGAGTCGGCCTCACTGGCGCGACCTTTCGTGCTGCGTTTCGCTCAGCGAATCACCCCATCGCAGCGCCCCGAATACACGTACTCACCCGAGCTGCAGATCGCGCTGGACCCCAGTGGTCGCCCACTGGTCGAGACGATGGACAAGGACGTGCAGACGAAACGGCACAGTGATGGGGATGAGGGAGTCGAAGAGGAATACGACTGGGAAGAACTGTGACCGTCGTTATCTTCGCCCAGGAGTGCGACGCGTCGGTGGATGAGGTGATCGGGAAGCTCACCGATCGGGAGGTTTCGGTGTTCCGGGCGGACACGTCATGGCTTCCCCAGCGTTTGACCATCCAGGCGCGACTGGAAGGCGAAGCCCGCGTGGTCGTGGTCGGTGACCGGGTATTCCCCTTCCTCATCCATGCCGATTCTGCGGCGGCGCGGATAGACTGGCGTACCGACTACCGCGCGTTGCGGTATGAGCTTGCCGAACTTCCGGTTTCGGTGGAGAACGGTGTCCGGTGTTACATGGCGGCGTTCGGGTTGGTTTACGCGG
>JALYTS010000002.1:16304-115388 GCA_030854185.1 Actinomycetota bacterium
TCTGCGGCGGCGCGGATAGACTGGCGTACCGACTACCGCGCGTTGCGGTATGAGCTTGCCGAACTTCCGGTTTCGGTGGAGAACGGTGTCCGGTGTTACATGGCGGCGTTCGGGTTGGTTTACGCGGCGTTCGATTTCACTATCGACGCCACCGGGCAATGGTTCTTCCTTGAAGCCAACACCGCGGGCCAGTACGGTTTCCTGGAAACGAATACCGGTGCGGCCATCAGTGATGCGCTTGCGGATCTTCTCGCCGGGGGCGCTGGTGACTGACTGGACGGTTCACGCCGCGCGACTGGCCGACGACCTCACCACAGCGGGAAAACTGTGGTCGGCGCCATGGCAAGCTGCGGTACGCGCGGTGCCACGCCACGAACTCGCGCCCGTGCACTACCAACGAGTCCCCGGCACCGAACAATGGACCCACGTCGAAACGACCCTGGACCTGGCCTACTCGAACACGGCGCTATTCGTGTTGCCCGACGGACTGTCCTCGACCAGCATGCCGTCGTTGATGACCCGCATGCTGGAGGCTCTCGATGTCCACGACAGGCACAATGTGCTCGAAATCGGCGCCGGCACCGGCTACAACGCGGCCCTACTATGCCACCGGCTCGGCGATCAGCACGTGTTCGCCATCGACATCGAACCCACGCTGGTGCAGCTGGCGCGGGAACGTCTCGCCCGGATCGGCTACCACCCCACCCTGGTCACCGCCGACGCTGTGAACGGCCTCCCGGAACACGCGCCCTACGACCGTGTCATCGCCACCTGCTCCGTCCCCGCCGTGCCCTGGTCGTGGGTCGAGCAAACCCGCGAAGGAGGCTTGATCCTCGCCGACATCAAACTAGCTGCCTTAGCCGGGAACCTCGTGCTACTGCACCGGACCGCCGATGGCGCGCAAGGCCGATTCGACCGCACCTACGGCGGGTTCATGGCGATGCGCAGCAGCGGCGAAACCTACAGCTCATCCCGGCCACACCGCATCCACCGGGACCGCAGCAGCACCCGGATCCGCACCAGTACCCTCGACGTCAGTCACCCGTGGGAACATTCAGTGCTGTGGTTCCTCGCCCACCTCCACCTACCGCCCGGTGTCTCATTCGGACTGTGCGGCGAGGACACCAGCACACCACCCACTACAGCGTTCCTGTCCGCAGCGGACGGCTCCTGGTGCGAGATCGATGAACCATCCCCCGACGGCACACGCCACGTCCGGGAAGCCGGACCCCACCAACTGTGGCGCATCATCGAAGAAGCCCACGCCACCTGGCTCAGGATGGACCAACCCGGGTGGGAACGATTCGGGCTCACCGTCACCACCAACAGGCAAGCGGTCTGGCTGGACGACCCTCGCAACGTCCTACGGCAACTCACCGAGACCCACTCATCCCGCTAAACGACAAATGCCGACAGGTGTCGAACGACTCACGGTGGTGACCGTGTGCGCGAAGCACCGCCGAGCTCACTACCAGCAGGAACCGCTGTGAGGATCAGCCGGTGGTAGGGGATGTTGTGGTTGCACCGCCCCGGCTCTCGCTCGAACCGTCCGCTACCCACCCCGGGCAGCGCGACGCACCAGCTGCAACCGGCCGGCCAGCCCGGCTCGCAGCGCCAGCCTCAGCGGGGCCTGGAGCGGGCCGGGGTGCCGGTCAGCGAGGTAGCGGTAGGTGCTGCGATGGTGCTCGGCGAGCATCTCGCCGGCGACGCGCTTCGTGGAGTGCCCGCCGAGGTGGGTGACTTCCGCGCTGGGGACGTAGACGTTGAGCCACCCGGCGCGACCCAGCCGGTCGCCGAGGTCGACGTCCTCGAAGTACATGAAATAGCGGGAGTCGAACCCACCGACGGCCTCGAACGCGGTCCGGCGTAACAGCAGGCACGACCCGGACAACCACTGAGCGGTGCGCTCACCCAAGGCGGTGTCGGACTGCCGGTAAGCCGTGGTCCACGGGTTACCCGACCAGATCGGCCCGAGTATCGCGTGCCCGATGCCGCGGCCCAGTGCGGGCAGCAGCCGCGCCGACGGGTACACCGTCGCGTCCGGTTGCCGGATCAGTGGCCCCAACGCCCCCGCTCTGGGCCACCTCCGGGCGGCCTCGAGCAGCTCGTCGAGGCTGCCCGGGTGCCACTCGATGTCCGGGTTGGCCACCACCACCCAGCCCACCTCGGGTCCCCACTCGACGACGCCCCGGTTGGCCGCACTGCCGTATCCGACGTTCTCCCCGATACGCAGCAACTGAACGCCATCACGGCGGACTGCGCGCTCCGGAGCTCCGTCGGTGGACCCGTTGTCGACCAGCAGGACCCGCACCGGCCGGCTGGTGGCCTTGACGACCGAATCCAGGAATGTTTCCAGGGTGGCGCCGGGTGAGTAGGTCACCGTGACGACGGCCAGTTCCTGGCCATAGGCGTTGCTGGGGGGCACGGCGTTGGATTCTGCACCCCGGCGCGCGCGGCGAGGCTAGCGGGACCGCCGGTGCGCCACCGCGGCGTGGCTATAGGCCTCCCGGTGCGACGTCGCGCTCGCCGCCCAGGAGAAGTCCTTGGCCCGCCGCTGCGCGGTAGCCGACAGCTCCGCCCGGCGAGCGGGATCATCGAGCAGTTCGACCAGACCGGCGGCGATGTCGTTGGCGTCGATGCCGCAGTAGGCCACCGCATCCCCGCCGACCTCGGGCAAGGACAGACGCCGGGTGGTCAGCACAGCGGCCCCAGCCGCCATCGCCTCCAGCACCGGCAACCCGAACCCCTCCCCCAGCGATGGGTAGGCCACCACATCCGCGCCACCGAGGAACCCGGACAGCTCCGCGAGCGGGAGATAACCGGCCCGGATCACCCGCACCCGGTGCGGCACGGCCTGCAGCTCGCGCTCGACCTGGCTGTCCCAGCCCGGCTGCCCCGCCAGCACCAGAGCGGTCGGGTCGGACCCGCCTGAGCGGATCTGGCTTGCCCGGGCGAACCCCCGGATCAACGCCGGCACGTTCTTGCGCGGCTCAAGCGCTCCGAGAAAAGCTACATAGGGGTTGGCGTCCAGGCGCAGCCGGCGCCGGACCACGGCTTTCTCCTCCGGCGACGGAGGGTGGAAACGGTCGGCATCCACCCCGTGGTGCACCACGCGCAGGCTGTCGACATTCCGGGCGACGTTGGCTCCGACGACGCGGCGCAGCTCGCGGGCCGTCGACGCACTGGGCACTACGCACACGTCGGCCCTGCGCAGCGAGGTCCGCGTCCAGGCTCGGAAGAAGCGAGCCTTCACCGGCGAGTGCACCCTCGGATCAGTGAAGAAAGTCGCGTCGTGCAAGGTGACCACCGTGGCCACCGGGCCGGCCAGAGGCATCGTGTAGTGCGGGCAGTGCAGCACGTCGACCCGCGCCCGCCGGATCAGCCAGGGCAGGGTGGTCTGCTCCCAGGTCAGTCGCGCGGTCCGGGCCACCAGGCGCTCCACGGCCGGCAACACGTCGGCGTGCGGGGCCAGCGAGGCATAGAGTTCGGCGTCGCGCGGCAGGCACACCACCATCGGCGCGGTGCCATCCGCGTCCAGCGCCGCGACCAGGCAATCCACGTAGCGACCGACGCCACCACGATCGGCTGGGACCGCCGTCGCGTCGATGAGCACCCGTGGCTCGGTGAACACGCAGGGAGCCTACGAGATAACGCAGTGTGCTCGTTTCTGGTACAGCTCCAGGTGTACCGACCACACCAGGCGGGCGGTGCGCTCCCAGCTGAACTGCTCCGCCCGGCGCCGACCCGCGGCGCGCATAGCCTGCATCTTGCCGGCGTCGGACAACACCGCACGCAGGGCGCCGGCCAGCGCGATGGGATCGCGGCGTTGGACAGCGACGCCAGCCCCGCCCGCGACCTCGAGCAATGCGGGGGCATCGGAATGCACTACCGGCACACCGGCCGCCATCGCCTCCAGCACCGGCAGGCCGAAACCCTCAACCAGGCTCGGTGCCGCGAGCACCGCAGCGCCGTGCAACACGACGGCCAGCTCAGCATCGGTGATCCGGCCCAACACATGCACCCGGGCTGGATCCAACCCGCATTGCCGGGCCAGCGCAGCCGGGTCGACCTGCCCCCACCCCGGTTGGCCGACCAGCACCACCGGTAGATCCGGGGCATGCGGCGCGGCCAGCGCGGCGAGCAGCGTATCGATCCCCTTGCGCGGTTCAATGGTGCCGATCGTGAGCACGTAACTCGGCGGCAGCCGCAGCTGCGAAGCGATGGCGGCGGCGTCATGCGGCAGGAGCGTCACGGCTGCGGTGACCCCCTCCCCGGCCACGTGCACCGGAGCCTGGCAGGACACCTGCCGCGCCAGGTCGTCGGCAACTGCGGCGGTGGGAACCACGAGCGCATCCGCCCGGCTGGCCGCGCGCCGGATGTTGCGGCGGTGCCAGCGGGCCCCACGCCGGGTCAACCCGTCGGGGTGGGTCCAGGGCACCGTGTCGTGCACCGTGACGACCAGGTCACCGCCACGGCGTGGCGTCGGAGGGGCCAGTGGGGTCGGGGCGTGCACGGTGTCGCCGCCCGGCCACAGCGGGACACCGCAGTCCCACGCGGCGACCAGCGCGCGCCGGGGCAGTGGCAGCAGGTGCGGTCCCTCCACTCCGGGGATGATCGCCGGGGTGGGGTCGGTGTGCCGGGCCACCGCGCTGCCCACCGTCCAGCCGGCCGGCGCGGTTGTGGCCAGGGCCGCCGCGAGCTCGCGGGAGTACCGCCCGGTACCGCCGGGTACCGGCGCGAGCAGCTGCTCCAACAGCACCACCAGCTTGGGCACGCGGGGAGTCTGGCACGGGCGCCGATGGGCTGACGCGTACCGTCGCGCCCCGTGCCAGCGCTGCCAGCAGGTGTCCGAACCACGGTGGTCGTGGTCAGCTGGCGAGGGCGCGGTCTGATCGGGCACTGCCTGGACGCGCTGGCCGTCCAGACCCGTCCACACCGGGTGGTGGTGGTCGACAACGCGTCCACCGACGGAACCGCGCAGGAGATCGCTGGACACCTGGTGGAGCCCGCGGTCCTGCGGCTGGCCCGCAACGTCGGCTACGCCGGAGCACTGGCCGCCGCGTTGCCGCAGATCAGCACGCCGTTCATGGCGTGGCTCAACGACGATGCACAGCCAGAGCCCGGGTGGCTCGCCGCGCTGGAGCAGGCCCTGGACAACGACGACACTGTCGCCGCCGCCGCGTCGGTGTTGCACACCGGGAACGGCACCGTGACCTCGACCGGCGTGGCACTCACCTCCATCGGATACGGCCGGGACACCACCAGCGCTGCGCCGTTCGGCTTCTGCGGTGGGGCCGCGTTGGTGCGAACCGGCGCGCTGCGCGCCGCGGGCGGGATTCCGGGCTCGCTGTTCTGTTACTACGAGGACACCGACACCTCGTGGCGGTTGCGGCTGGCGGGCTTCGGGGTGCTCGCCGTGCCGGGTGCCCGGGTCCGGCACATCGGCGGCGCCTCCGCGCGCCATGGCACGCCGGCCTTCCACCGCTGGAACGAGCGCAACCGGCTGCTAGTGCTGTTGCGCTGCGCGCCAGCCTGGGTGGCGGCCCGGGAGTTGGCCCGCTTCGCCGCACTGACCCTGTTGCTGCCCTGGCGCCGGCACCACCCCAGTACCCCCAATTTCACGCTGGCGCTACGCCTGCGGGTCCTCACCGAGGTGGCTGCGCGCCTACCCACAACGCTGATCGCGCGGCACCGTGTCGGCCGCTGCGCCACAGTCCCCCGCGCAGCGGTGTGGTCCACCTGGGCCGGCAACCCTGACCCCCATCTCCTTCGAGAGGTGCGCTGACCCTCCCGAACTCAACAGCGGCGCTGTTCGTCCGCACCAAAAGAGCGCTGGTGTTGAGCTCGGGAGAAGCAGCGCTGTTGAAAGTTCGGCAGGTACCCCTGCCGGAACGAGCGCATCGGGATGGGGCACCCTAGGCGCTCGCCGTAAGGAGGACGCTGACGTGGCCGAGCGCGCGCTGCCGACAGTGTCGGTGATCGTGGTCAACTACCGCGGCGCCGAACACAGCGTGACCTGCCTGTGTGCGCTGCGCGACGAGCTGAACTGGCCCGCCGAGGCGCTCGAGCTGATCTGCGTGGACAACGCCTCGGGCGACGGCAGCGCGCAGCGGATCGCCGCCGCCGTTCCGCAGGCCCGGCTGATCCGCTCGGCCACCAACACGGGGTTCGCCGGTGGCTGCAACCTCGGGGTCGCCCACGCCACCGGCGAGATCGTCGCCTTCCTCAACAACGACGCGCGGCCGCACCGTGACTGGGTGCGCGCCGCGGTCAAGACACTAAACGCGCAGCGCGACGTCGCCGCCGTGGCCAGTAAGGTGCTGGACTGGGACGGCGAGCGGATCGACTACGTCGACGGCGGGCTGACCTGGTACGGGATGGGGTACAAGCCGCATATCGGCAAGCTCGACGACGGCGCTCACGACACCGCCCGCGACGTGCTGTTCGGCACCGGCGCCGCGCTGCTGGTCCGGCGCGAGGTATTCGAGCGAGTCGGCGGGTTCGACGAGCGGTTCTTCATGTTCTGCGAGGACGTCGACCTGGGCTGGCGGCTGAACCTGCGCGGGTACCGGGTGCGCTACGAGCCGGCGTCGATCGCCTACCACCGCCACCACGCCTCGCTGCACGGTGCCGACCCGGCGCGCGAAACCTACCTGCTGGAACGCAACGCGCTCGCCGCTCTCTATAAGAACGTCTCCGACGAAACGCTGGCCACGGTGCTGCCCGCCGCGCTCGCCCTGGCCGTGCGGCGGGCCACCGCCCGCGGTGACTGCGACCCGACTGAGCTCGAGATGACCCGCCGCAGCGCGAGCCCAGAGACCCCCGGCCCGATGGCCGTGCCCCGGGTGACCATGGCCGGGATCTACGCCATCGACCGCTTCGTCGAGATGCTGCCCGCGCTGGCCGCGTCCCGGCGGGTCGAGCAGGCCGCCCGGGTGCGCACCGACGCCGACCTGCTCCCGCTGATGCGCAACGCCCTGGAGCGCACCTCCCCGGAGGTCCCCTACCTGCTCGCACACGACTCGATCGTCGAAGCGCTGGGCGTGACGCAGGTGTACGGGGCCCGCCGGCGGATCCTCATCATCACTGCGGACGCCGTGTCGCAGCGGATGGCCGGACCCGCGATCCGAGCGTGGAACATGGCCGAGGTGCTCTCCGGCGAGCACGACGTGCGCCTGATCAGCCTCAACGACCACTCCGACGTGTCTTGCGGCGGCCGCGACCCGGCCGACTTCGACGTGCGCCAGGTGGCGCCCCGGTCGATGGGCCCAGAGCTGTACTGGGCCCAGTTGGTAGTCCTTCAAGGCCACGTACTCGAGCACATACCGTCTTTAAAGACGTCCAACCACCTCGTCATCGCCGACATCTACGACCCGATGCACCTCGAGCAACTCGAGCAGGGTCGCGACTGTGATCCGAACCTCAGGGTTGACGATCAGCGTGCCCAGGTCGTCGAGGCGGTCACCGCCGTACTGTCGACCCAGCTGCGCCGCGGCGACTTCTTCCTGTGCGCCTCGCAGCGGCAGCGGCATTTCTGGCTCGGGCATCTGGCCGCGATCGGGCGGCTGTCCCCCACCGTCTACGACGCCGACCCGACAACCCGCTCGCTGCTCGCGGTGGCCCCGTTCGGCCTGCCCGGCAAGCCACCGCAGCGCACCGGTCCCGGATTGCGCGACACGCTGGGGTTCGGGCCCCGGGAGAAGGTCGTGCTCTGGGCGGGCGGAGTCTACTCCTGGTTCGACCCGCTGACCCTGCTGCACGCAGTGCACGCATTGCGCACCGAACACCCTGACCTGCGGCTGGTGTTCCTCGGGATGCGCCACCCGAACCCCGATGTGCCCGAGATGGGCATGGCCGGGCAAGCCCGCCGGCTCGCGGACACCCTCGGGCTCACCGGCGAGCAGGTGTACTTCAACGAAACCTGGGTGCCCTACGCCGACCGGCAGAACTGGCTGCTCGACGCCGACGCCGGCGTCACCACACACTTCGAGCACGTCGAGACCACCTTCGCCTTCCGTACCCGCGTGCTGGACTACCTCTGGGCGGGGCTGCCCATCGTCACCACCGACGGCGACGCCTTTGCCGAGCTGGTCGCCGCCGAGGAGCTCGGCGTCGTGGTGCCCGCGCAAGATCCGGCGGCACTGGCCGCCGCGCTGCAACGGGTCCTCTACGACGACGACTTCTCCGCCGGCTGCAGGGACCGGATCGCGGCAGTGGCCCAACGCTTCACCTGGGAGACGGTGCTCTCGCCGCTGGTCGAGTTCTGCCGGCACCCGCGGCCCGCGCCGGACCGGTTGCGCGGCACCCTGCTGACCGCGCCCCACCGCCGGACCGGGATGACCGCAGGGCTGCGCCGCGACGCCGCACTGGCCCGTACCTACCTCGCCACGGGAGGCCCCAGCGAGGTGGCTCGCCGAGCCGCCGGCCGACTACGCAGGCTGTGGATAAGCCGTGAGTGGCGAACCGACCTATAACTCGCATCACCACTCACGGGACGCGGTACGCGTCCTGATCGATGGCACGCCGCTGCTGGGGCAGCGCACCGGGATCGGTCGCTACACCGCGGCGTTGGTGCGGGAGCTGGCCACCCGGTCCGATGTGGAGGTCACAGTCACCGCGTTCACTGCTCGCGGCCAGGTCACGCTGCGCGGCGCGGTGCCCAGCGGGGTGGCGGTGCGCGGTGGGCCCGTGCCGGCCAGGGCGCTGCGGGCGTTGTGGAGAAGCGTGGACTGGCCCTGCACCGAGCTGCTCGCCGGCGGCGCCGACGTGCTGCACGCCACCAATTTTGTTCTGCCGCCGGCGAAACGCGCCCGCGGTGTCGTCACAGTTCACGACCTGGCGTTCTTGGACCACCCGGAATTCCTGAACCCGGCGCAGCGCGACCTGCCCGCTCTGGTCGAGCGCTCAGTGGCCCGGGCGACGATCGTCTGCACCCCGAGCGACGCGGTGGCACAGCAGGTGACCGACCGGCTCGGCGTACCCGAAGAGCGGGTCATGGTCACCCCACTGGGAGTGGACCGCTCGTGGTCAACCGCCGTGGCACCCGCTGAAGCACTGCGCGCCACGCTGGGTCTCCCGCAGCGGTATCTGCTGTTCGTCGGTGCGGCTCAGCCGCGAAAGGGCCTCGACGTGCTGCTCGAGGCACACCGCAGCCAACCTGATCTCGCGCCGCTGGTACTCGCGGGACCGGCCGGTTGGGGTCCGGCGGCGACGACCTCGTCCAGGATGCACACCGTGGGCTACCTCGACGAGGCTGACCTGCGCTGCGTGGTCGCCGGCGCGACAGCGGTGGTGCTGCCGTCGCGAGACGAGGGTTTCGGCTTGCCGGTACTGGAAGCGATGGCGGCCGGGATACCGGTGGTGTGCTCCGATCTGCCGGCGCTGCGAGAGGTCGCCGGCGGGCTCGCGACCCTCGTCTCACCGGGGGATCCCGCCGCCCTGGCCACTGCGCTGGCCTGCGCGGACGACGCTGCCCTCGATCCCGCCGGTGCGGCCGCTCGACGCGCGCACGCGGCCCGCTACACCTGGCAAGCCTGCGCGCAGGCGACGCTCGGCGCGTACCGCAAAGCCCGCGACTCTGGCCCGGGTCGGCGTGAAAATCTCACGGGGCACCGGTGACGAACACAGCGGCCACCCATGATGGGCACACCGAGATGGTTTTCACCCACGGGGAGTAGCGGAGCAGCGTTACCAAGCCGTTATAGTAGGTCGTAGGGTCGCACACAGCTACGGGAAGACGCCAAGGAAAGGCCGCTCACCCCCATTCGAGTGTCGGGGGCCATCGCATTCAGCTACGTCAACGCTGGCGCACGACTGCGCCCGCGCGATGGCGCGCGCGTTCACACATGGAGGGGGAGGATGATGTTCACTCGCCGAACTCCGATCGGGGCCATCCTGGCGGCTCTGAGCGCGGCAACTGTAGCAGTCACGATCACCGCAGCTGCGCCTGGGGTCGCGCAGACGGCGCCGTTGGGCGAGGCGAACCCGGTCGCCGTGCTGACCGGTGCCCAGTCGATCAACGCAACCGAGGCGAGGTACCAGGTCAAGGGTACCGACCTCGGGATCATGTGGACCGACGAGCGAGGGCAGATCCTGGCCGCCTTCGGCGACACCTTCGGGCCCGGATGGGCCGGTATCAGCAGCGGATTCGCGAAGCCCACCACGATCGATTGGCGCTCGAACACACTAGCCCGCAGTACCGACCGCAACCCGTCCAACGGCATGACGTTCAACAATTACGTCACCGACCGTCCTGGCCACGCCAAGGAGCTGCTGCCGTCGCTGAAGAAGGACGGTGTCGAGATGACCAAGATCCCGACCGGCGGCGTCAACGTCGACGGCCGCGACTACCTGGCTTATATGTCCATTCGCAGCTTCACCAAGCCCGGGCACTGGATCACCAACCACGCTGGCATCGCTTACTCCGACGACGGCGGTCAGACCTGGAAGGACGCCTCCAGCGCGCGCCGACCGAACACTAAGGGCTTCGACGATCAATTTCAGATGATCGCCTTCGCCCGCCGGGACGGCTTCGTCTACGCGTTCGGCACGCCCAACGGCCGATTCGGTGACGCCCATATCGCCCGAGTACCCGAACAGCAACTGCTCGACCAATCCGCCTACGAGTACTGGACCGGGAAAGACTGGCAGCGGGGCGATAGTTCGATCGCGACGCCGATCGTGGACGGGCCCGTGGGCGAGCTGTCGGTCCGCTACGACCAGACGCTCAAGAGCTGGGAGATGATGTACCTCGACGAGTCGCGTAAGGAAATCGTGGTCCGGCTGGCACCGCAGCCGGCCGGACCGTGGAGCGCGGAGATACCGGTCGCCACATCACGCGAGTACCCGAACCTCTACGGCGGATTCCTGGACCCGGACTCCAAGGGCACGGACCTTTATTTCACGATGACCCAGTACGACAGCTACAACGTCATGATGATGCACGCCAAACTGCCGGACAGCGCGGTGCGCAGCGCTCTGAAATGCCCCTGCAATTGATCCCGTCAGCCGGCCAGCACACCAGCGGCACCGGCGGCGTGCAGCGCCACCCGCCAGTGCCGCAGCTCGGGTAGTCCCGCGCCGGCCCATCCGGCGGTGTCCAGCACCGAGTTCGCCGGGCGCGGCGCAGGTCGGGGGAACTCGGCGGTGCGGCACGGTCGCACCCTGCCCGGATCGGCACCGACCTCAGCGAACACCGCCCTAGCCAGCCCGAACCAGGTCGTGGCGCCGGTGTTGACACAGTGCAGCACGCCAGCCGGCACCCGGTTCGCGGCCAGCGCGAGCGCGATCAGGCCATCGGCGAGGTCCGCCGTCCAGGTCGGGTTGCCGTGCTGGTCGTCGACCACCCGGACGGGGTCGGGCCCGCGCGCCATCCGCGCCATGGTGTGGACGAAGTTGCTGCCATGCGCGCCGTAGAGCCACGCGGTCCGCACCACGTGGGCCGACGCTCCCGAGTACAGCACCGCCAGTTCCCCCGCCAGTTTGCTTCGCCCATATGCGGTCCGCGGCACCGTTGGATCGTGCGCCCGGTTGGGCTCGACGCCGTCGCCTGCGAAGACATAGTCAGTGGAAACCTGCACCAGATGCGCCTGATGGTCGGCGCAGGCCCGGGCCAGGTTCGCGGGACCCTGCGCATTGACCGCATGGGCCCGCGCAGCCCCCGCGCGCTCGGCGGCGTCCACCGCCGTGTAGGCGGCCGCGTTGATCACTACCAGCCTGGCGCCCCGCGCCGCCGACGAGATCGCGCCGGACACCGCCGCCGGATCGGTGACGTCGAGTTCGACAGAGCCCGGTGCGTGGATTCGGGTGATCCCGGCGCGGACCGCCGCAGCCACCAGATCCCGACCGAGCTGACCGTTGGCACCGGCCACCAGGAGAGACGGATTCATGTCGTCTTCAAAGGCTCCCACCAGTCCCGGTGCTCGGCGTACCAGCGCACCGTCTCGGCCAGCCCTTGAGCGAAGTCGACCTGGGGGGTGTAGCCGAGCTGGGTGCGGATCTTCGTCCAGTCCACCGAGTACCGGCGGTCATGGGCCTTACGATCGGCCACCGGCTGGACCCGCGACCAGTCCGCGCCCAGGGCATCCAGGAGCAGGCCGGTGAGCTCGGTGTTGGTCAGCTCGGTGCCGCCGCCGATGTTGTAGATCTCCCCCGCCCGACCGCTCTGGAGCACCAGTGCGATGCCCCGGCAGTGGTCGTCGACATGCAGCCAGTCGCGCACGTTGAGCCCATCGCCGTACAGCGGCACCGCCAGCCCGTCGAGCAGGTTGGTGACGAACAACGGGATGACCTTCTCCGGGTACTGGTACGGCCCGTAGTTGTTCGAGCAGCGGGTGATCCGGACGTCCATGCCGTGGGTGCGGGCGTATGCCCGGGCTAGCAGATCGCCACTCGCCTTGGACGCCGAATAGGGCGAATTCGGCTCCAGCGGGTGGTTCTCGGGCCACGAGCCCGACTCGATTGACCCGTAGACCTCGTCAGTGGAAATGTGTACGAATCGCGGCACACCGGCCGCCAGTGCGGCCTGCAGCAGGATCTGAGTACCCACCACATTGGTCAGCACGAACGGGTCGGCACCGAGGATCGAGCGGTCCACATGTGACTCCGCGGCGAAGTGGACGACCGCGTCGATGCCGACCATCAGATCGGCGACCAGCGGCCCTTCGGTAATGTCGCCCTTGACGAAGTGCAGCGCCGGGTCGGTCGCGACCGGCGCGAGGTTCGCCTCATTACCGGCGTAGGTCAGCTTGTCCAGCACGACCACCTCCGCACCGGCCAGTGTTGGTTCAGCACCTTGGAGCACCCGACGCACGAACGTCGACCCGATGAACCCGGCACCGCCGGTGACCAGCAACCGCATCCGCGCACCCTCCACTCTGCTACTCGAACAACTCTGCTACTCGAACAACTCTGCTGCACGAACAACTCTGCTGCACGAAACAACTCTGCGCCGACAGACTCTGGTCCGTCCGTAGGTGACCAACGGCGGTCGAGTGTGCCACGGCAACCCGACCTGGGGTTCACACGTCTGGACTAGTACATCGTCTGAACTGGGAAGTACTGCCGCCACGCCAGTCGCAGGACGCAGGAGGGGCATCGGTGGACGACAGGCCAGCTCGGTCGGGGGGCTCCGGCCGGTCTCGGTCGGGGGGCTCCGGCCGGTCTCGGTCGGGGGGCTCCGGTCGACGTGCCCGGCGACGCCGCAACTACGGCGTGCAGCTCGCCAAGCTGGCACTGGCGATGGTCTCAGTGCTGGTGCTCGGCCTCACCGGATACGGGTGGGCGACCTTCAAGACCCTCCACGAGGGCTTGAGCACCACGAACGTGATCGGCTGGCCCGTCCCGGACAAAGCCAGCGACATCCTGCTGGTCGGCCTGGACAGCCGGACCGACGCGCACGACAACCCACTGGCCAAGGACATGCTCGCGCGGCTGCGCGCTGGTGACAACGAGGGCGAGCTCACCGACACCATGATCCTGGTGCGGATCCCGAATGACGGCCAGCACGCGGTAGCGATCTCGTTGCCTCGGGACCTGTACGTGGAGCTGCCCGACGGCTACGGCAAGCACAAGCTCAACTCCGCTTTCGCCCGTGCGCGCAACGCCACGGCGGAGCGGCTCATCGCCCAAGGCGTCGACCCGGCGACGGTGCGTAGCGAATCCATCGCCGCTGGTCGAAAAGTTCTGCTGCAGGCGGTCAAAGACCTGACCGGTATCGGCATCGACCACTACGCGGAGATCAACCTGCTCGGCTTCTCGCTGCTCACCGATGCCGTCGGCGGAGTCCAGGTATGCCTGAAGGCGCCGGTTCACGACAGGTTCTCCGGGGCGAACTTCCCCGCGGGGCAGCAGCTGATCTCGGGCCCGGACGCGTTGGCGTTCGTCCGGCAACGGCACGGATTGCCCCGTGGTGACCTTGACCGCATCGTCCGCCAGCAGGCGTACCTCGCCTCGCTGGCCCACAAGGTGCTGACTGCGGGCACGCTGACCAACCCCAGCCGGATCAATCAACTGATCGATGCGACGCAGCAGTCGCTGGTGCTCGACGAGGGCTTCGATGTGCTCGACTTCGCCACCCGGATTCAGGGTCTCGCCGCCGGAAACGTGGTTTTCGAGACCGTTCCGGTGTTGGGCGACGGCACCAGCGAGTCCGACGGCGCAGTGCTCGACGTCGATCCGGATGCCGTGCGCGCCTTCGTCGGGCAGGCGATCGACGCTCCCACCACAACTGACCCGAAGCCCGACTCCTCGGGCAAGCCGCCGCTGACGTTCGACGTATTCAATGCCTCGACCGTGCCTGGACTCGCCGAGTCGGTCTCGGATCAGCTGGTCGGGCAGGGGTTCCTGCCCGAAACGGTCGGCAGCAGCCCCACCCGACGCACCAGCGTGGTGCGCTACCCCACCGGCGGGCAGCAAGCCGCCCGCGCAGTGGCCGCCGCGTTGGGTGGCATACCGGTCGAGGAGGACTCCCATTTGGTTACCGGCACCGTGCAGATCTACCTCGGCAAGGACTACGCGGGGCCGGGCAGGCCGCGGGTCGCGGGTGCGTTGTCGCGGCGGGTGGAAATCCCAGCCGCGAGCGACGTCGCACGGCCGGTCACCGATACCGCAGCTGCCCATACCGCAGACGCCGATAGCACCACGATCGCAGCGTCGCCGACCTCAACGCCGCCGGCTCCAGCGCCGCCACCGCGCCCGTCGATGGTGGGCGGCAAGGTGCCGTGCGTCTCCTGAACCACCGCCCGACACGCAGGTGGGCCCGAAGTTCAGGCTGCGGAGTTTAAGCTATCCAACTGATGACCATCACCGACCAGGTGCTCGGCCCGCTGCTGCGCGCGGACCCGGCCAGACCGCGCATCACCCACTACGACGACGCCGCCGGCAGCCGGATCGAACTGTCCGGCGCCACGCTGGCCAACTGGGCGGCCAAAACCGCGAACTGGTTGCGCGACGAGCTCGACGTCCAACCCGGCGACACTGTCGCGGTGCTGCTACCTCCGCACTGGCAGACCGCCGGTGTGCTACTGGGTGCATGGTGGTGCGGCGCGACGGTCACCGCCTCGCCCGGTAAAGCGCAGGTAGCGCTATGCGGGCTTGATCGAATCAGCGACGCCGGCGACGCCGACGAGCTGGCAGCGGTCGGTCTGGACGCACTGGGCGCGGGAATCGTGGAGCTGCCGCCTGGGGTCCGGGACTACTCCAGCGAGGTCCGGGTACACGGCGACACGTTCTCCTCCGGCGCAGCGGGACCTGACGCCGAGACGCTGATCGCCGCAGCCCGGTCCCGAGCCACGGCACTGGGCTTGGCTCCTGGTGACCGCCTGCTTTGCACCACGAGCTGGGACCTGACGGTGCCGGGTGAGGTGCTCCTGGCGGTACTCGCCGCCGACGCTTCCCTGGTGCAGTGCACCAGAGCCGACCCCGCCAAGCTGACGGATCGCCGCATCGCCGAGCGGATCACCACCATCCTCAGTTAACCCAGGCGACATCGGCAATTCGGCGCAGCCCACCCGGCGTCCCGCGATACCCTGTGCGGGGCAGCGATCGGGAAGATTCGGCGGGAACCATGCGGCGTGTGTTGATGTTGCTTGTGGTGGCTTTTTTGCTTGCCGCATGCTCGGGGAGCTCCCCGGGACCGTCCGACGCCGCGGTTGCGCCACGCCCGCAGGCGAAGGTCAGTACCCTGCCGGGCGACAAAGCCTCGAACGTCAGCCCGACTCTGCCCGTCTCGGTGCGGGTCATGGGTGGCGTCCTGAATCAGATGGCGTTGACCAACTCTGATGGCAAAGCGGTCGCCGGCACCCTGAGCGCAGACGGGCACAGCTGGACCAGCTCGGAGGCCCTGGGCTACGGCAAGACGTACACCTGGAGCGGTAGCGCGGCCGGCCCCGACCGGCTGTCCGCGCCCGTGGCGGGCTCGTTCGCCACCGTCAAGCCGAAGCGGCAACTCCACGCCACCCTGAACGTCGGCGACGGCGACACCGTCGGCATCGGCGCACCGATCATCCTGCAGTTCGACCACCACGTGTCGGACAAGGCCGCCGCTGAGCGTGCCTTGCAGGTGCAGACGTCCGTGCCCACCGAGGGATCGTGGGCCTGGCTGCCCGACGACAACGGCGGCTCCCGGGCGCACTACCGACCCAAGGACTACTGGCAGCCCGACACCAAGGTCAGCGTCACCGCCAAGCTCTACGGCGTCGCTCTGGGCAACGGCTCCTATGGCAAGGAAGACATCAGCTCGAGGTTCATGATCGGTCGATCTCAGATCGTACGGGCCGACGTCAACAGCCACCGCATGGTCGTGATCCGAGACGGCCAGGAGGTGATGGACTTCCCGGCCAGCTACGGGCTGAGCTCCGACCCGAATCGCAACACCACCAGCGGCATCCACGTGGTGATGAACAAGGCCCAGACCGTGCTGATGTCCAACCGGGCCTACGGGTACGTCAACGTACCCGAGCACTGGGCGGTGCGGATTTCCAATAACGGAGAGTTCATCCACGCCAACCCGGAGACCACCGGCGTGCAAGGGTCCTCCAATGTCACCCACGGCTGCGTCAACCTGTCCACCGCGAACGCCCAGGAGTACTTCGGCACCGCGATCTTCGGAGATCCGGTCGAGGTCACCAACAGCCCGACGCCGTTGACCGGGGCCGACGGTGACATCTACGACTGGACCGTGCCGTGGGACAGCTGGCTGGCGATGTCCGCTCTGCACTCCTGACTCCTGACCCCGGTAGGCCTTGCCTCGATGGCGACGCCTACCGAACTACGCAAACAGCGCAAAAAAACGTCAGATTGAATCCGCTACGCGTACGCACCATAACTCACAGCTCTCGATAACGGGATGCGTAACGCGACCTTGGTGGGATGCGATGAACCTAAACAAGGACCGCGCCAAGGGGTGGATCATGAGCGGCAAGAACGGGTTGGCTCCCCTACCGAACTGCGCCGCAACCTACCAGAAAAACCGGTCGGCGAGTGCAGTGACAATCAGTGTCCGTCCGGTCACTCAGACACACCAAAATTGAACAGTCGATAGACCCGGGCGTGCTCGAACAACAAGGCGGAGGCCGAGATGGGAAACTACATAGTTAACGGCGAGGTTATCGACGTGCGCGGGGAGCGGCCGACTGCAGCCGACCTCAAGCGCCAAGCCAACAGCGTGCTGTCTGATTGGGTGATGGCAAGCATGCCCAATGGGCAGATCGTCAAGCTCGAAGACCATAAACCGCTGCCGGCCAACGCCGTCGACTACTCAGTGGTGACGCCGTTCACTTACGGCTGATAGCGAGGTCGGGGAAATGACGTCGATAATGAACGGCCGTCGATAATGAACGATCTCGAAACGCGGCGCAGGCTCAGCCGGCTCAAAACCGAGGCGCTATTGCTCTCGCGACGGTTCGGTGATGCCCGCTTCGACACTGAGAGCGGTACCTGGTTCTATGTAGAACGCTTTCCGATCGCTCCGGGCTGGAATAAGCCGCATATCGAGGTCCTCATCGACATCCCGGATGGTACGCCCGGCTATCCCTCGGTACCGCCAGAATGGTTCTGGACGGACCACGATCTCCGGACGAACGAAGGACAGTCACTCAACCACTTCTTCACCCGCGGCCCGAGTACCGATAGGGAACACGTCGACCATGGTTGGGGACACTTCTGCGTGCACCTTATCGGATGGCGGCCGGCTGGTGGCGCCGACCTGCTTCGTGGGCATAGCCTGATGACGTACCTCGATCTGATCGCAGCAATTTTCCGCGATCGGCGCACTTTGAGCGGAGCCAAATAATGGCGCGTGAGGTGGATGACATCGTACTCAGCTCGACCCTGTGGTCGGAGCTCCGCAGCCATCTACTGTCTACCAACGACAAGCCGGGGCGTCGGGCCGGCAATGAGCAGATGGCGTTCATCCTCGCCGCGCCCAACGTGTCGGCGAGCAGGATACGATTGGTGGGTCATGAGCTGCTCCGGGCGCAGCCAACGGATCTAGATCATCAGTCACCCTCGGCGATAAGCCCGAACGGCCAGTTCGTCGCCACCGCCCTGACCCGGTGCCGACGAGAAGGCTGGAGTCTCATCGAGGTCCACTCGCATCCCTTTGACTCGGCCTCGCAAACAACATTCAGCGGCATTGACTGGTCAAACGACCGGTCTAAGATGCCCCGGCTCGCGTCGATGCTACCCGAGCCCTTCTACCACGCCACGATGGTCGTCGGGCAGAACAGCCTGGACGCCCATTACTACCAGCGCATCACCTCGGCGATTCGGCCGGTGAAGCAAGTGACTATCGTGGGTAGCTTCTCCGACGACTCACCAGTCCTGCACTACTTCCTGGCGTCCAGTTCCGCAGCTGCGTCGGTGCTCCCGCCAGACGAACGTCATAGCCGCCAGCTGCCCCTACTCGGCGTGGCCACCCAGGAGGCCCTCTCAAAAGCACGAGTGGCTGTCGTCGGCCTTGGCGGTCTTGGTTCGTTCGTTGCCTTAGAACTCGCCTACCTCGGCGTCGGCCACCTGATTCTCATTGATCCTGACCGTATCGAGCTGAGCAATCTCAACCGCCTCATCGGCGCTGGACCGGATGACGTCGGACGCTACAAGGTCGACGTCGTCCATGAGCTCATCGGGCGCCTGACGCCGGGAGTCGCGGTGACAGCTGTGGCAGCGCCACTTCTGGACAACGGAGCGCTGCACCACGCCAAAGCGGCAGACCTGCTTCTCGGCTGCGTCGACACGCACGGTGCTCGGCTCTCGTTGAACCATTTGTCTATTCGTTACCTCATACCGCTCATCGACGCGGGCACCGGCGCCAGACTCGGGACCGACAGTCTCGACGCGAAACTCGGGGGTCAGGTCCAGGTCGTTGCGCCGGGAGTCGGTTGTCTCGAGTGCCGTGGCTTCATTCACCCGCAACGGGCGGCATATGACCTAGCGCCGCCCGAGATGCAGGAGTACGAACGAGACCACGGCTACGGCACCGAGCAGGCCATGCCCTCGGTTATATTCTTGAATGGTGTCGTGGCGTCGATGCAGGTTGCGGAAACCGCGCGGACCTTCACCGCCGCGTCATCCCCGAAAGACGTCGTACCGAAACTGGTCATCTACGACGCGCGAACCCAGCGGACGTTCCCAGCAGCGGTTCGCTACTCGCCTGAGTGCGCGACCTGCGGCACTCACGGGGTTACCGGGCTGGCTGATCTGGCACCTTTACAAGCTGCTTTTCAGGCTGCGCCGACGGCACGGCCTGCTTTCGCAAGAGCGTCACTGAGCTAGCCGGAGCCCACCATGCCGGATCCAATTCCGAGAAACAGAAGCGCGCATGGGCGCCGGCTACGCCGGCCGGCGACGCAGGGGTTCTGGCGGGGTCGCCCAGGCCGGAGAGCCCGGGGGAACGCCGAACAGCCCGGACCAACCGTGCCGCAGCAGTGCCAGCCCGAGATGCCGGTGGGTTTCCCGAGCCAACCGCTTCGGCGGCCCCGGCACGACGTCGCGCCGCCCGAACCCGCACCACAGCCCGCACCCGCGCCTCCGCTGGGGCCTGCGCCTGTGCCTCCGACTCCGCCTGTGTCTCGGCTTGCACCTGTTCCTGTGCCTCGGCTTGCGCCTGCGCCGGTGCCTCGGCCGTTGCCTGTGCCTCGGCTTGCACCTGTGCCTATGCCTGCGCCTGCGCCTGCGCCTGCGCCTGACATGCAAGAGGTTGGTCCAGCCCAACCACTCAGGCGGGCCCCGAACAACCCCAGACAGCTCGAACCAGCACCGCCGCCACCGCGTGCGCGGGACAGGCAGGCGGTCGGCCCAAGACAAGCCCTTCGACGCACCCGGCGAAACGTTAGGCGAGTTGGGCATCCCCCCTCACCACATCGGACTGATGTGGTGGTCGGTGTATTAGTTTCCGCGGCTGCACTTGTCATTGGAATCATCGCGTACCCGCTCCTCCCATCGGGTACCTCGACCGCGCCTCCGCCCACGAGTGACCACGCTGGCACTGCGGTCGCCGGTAGCGATGCTCCGGGCCCCCTCGATGGTCAGCCTGCGGCCCAGCCGGGTGTGTCGCCAGAGCCCGCTCGCGCCCCAACGCACCAAGGTGTGGCCCTGCTCAGTGATCAGACACCAGTGCAGCATGCGTCCGTAGTCCCGGTGGCTGCACAGCCGGCCCCAGCGCCACAGGTCGCTGTACCAGACGTGCCCAACCGGATTAGCGACGGAGGGTTCCAGCCAGCCAGCCAGCCAGCCAGTCCGCCGCCGGTCCACCATACCCACAGCGTTGCGTCGACCTACGGGGATTCCGGCAGCGGTGACCAGTCAGGCGGCAGTCCCCCACCGGTCAACCCCCCGCCAAGCGGTCCCCCACCGGCCAACCCCCCGCCAAGCGGTCCCCCACCGGTCAACCCCCCGCCAAGCAGTCCCCCAACGGGGGGCGGCACCCCACCAGGCGGCGATACTCAGCCAGGCGGCAATGGTGGGCACTCAGACGGCGGCGGCTTGGGTCGTGGTAGCGGCGGCTTGGGTCGTGCTGACGGCGGCGGTTTCGGTGGCAGCTCAAGTGGACGCTCAAGTAGCGGCAGCTCAAGTAGCGGCAGCTCAAGTAGCGGCAGCTCAAGTAGCGGCAGCTCAAGTAGCGGCAGCTCAAGTAGCGGCCACTCAAGTAGCGGCCACTCAAGTAGTTAAGTGAGACCGGTGAGGAGGCAGGGCGTGTCGGCAAGGCCTGACTCCTCATGGTCACGTCGCACGGATGGGCCATCAGACCATTGGCGAGCTATCCTCTCTCACTGAGCAGGACACGGGCCATTACCATGCGCTGGATCTGGTTGGTTCCCTCGGAGATCTGGGTGATCTCTCATGTGGTCGAGATGTCCTGGCGAGCCACCGAGAGAAAGTCGGTAAGCAGCGGAATTACATCTCAGTATCTCACGCCCGTTCTCATCGCTGCCCGACGTCTGACGGCCTGGAAACGGCCTGGTGGAGCACTGCGTGCGTAAGCTTGATGACGATCTTGAAATTGAGCATCCTCCGAGGATCCACAGCGCGGCGGCGAGCCCGTGGAGTGAGCGTCTCAGATCCTCTCTCGATACTCGGGGCATCATCGCGAGCCGTTGGTCGTCGGTGACCGCGGACCAGTCGTAGGTCAGGGTCACCAGAGTGTGATCGTCGCCATCTGGTACGAGAGTGAAAGGATGGTATGGCCGAACGGGACGCGATCGACCGGACCAGGCGACCAGCCAATGGCGCGGTCGCGGGCATAAGTGGTCACTACGCTCTGGCTCTGGTAATCCCCAAGATCCTCGGCGTGCGGGTCCATGATGAACACATCGCCGACCTCAGTGATCACCGTGTGGTTTCGCGAGGCACGCAACGTCCCTGATCCGTCCAGATCAGGGCGCCGGTCGGGGTCAGCGAGCAGGCAAACACCCGCTCGACCGGCGCCTCGACGATTTGAGAGATCTGGATCTGCCGCACGTCGGTCATCCCGGTGGACGCTACCGGGTTTGGCCCGGCGAGCGACCGGACGGGATGTTCCCAGCGAACTCCCAGTTACTCTCAGTTACTTCATGGAACCATGTTTGTGCCGCAACGTCCCTTCTGAGGTCCTTATGTGCTCGATCGAGGAGGGTTCACCATGCAGTTAGGCAGGACAGCACTTCGAGGTAGCGCCCTAGCGCTCGGTGTCGCCAGCGCGGCGACAGTCGGAGTGGGCTCGGCGTCCGCCAGCACTCTGACCCCAGCCCCGCAGGCGGCTGCAATCAGCTCTACCCAACCGGCGTACCGCATGGACTGGGACTACTGCGATGACTGGGGCCACCGTGGTGACTGTCGTGGGGACCGGTGGAATTGGGATGGCCGCAACTGGGTTCATGACCGTTGGGATGGCCAGCGGTGGAATCGTCGGGGGGACTTCTGGTCGGCGTACTGCGATGACTGGAACCACCGTGGCGACGGGCACTGTCGGGGGGACCGGTGGAATTGGGATGGCCACCGTTGGAACCACGACCGTTGGGATGGCCGCCGGTGGAACAGTCGGTGAGCATATTCGTCAGGAACCTCGGATAATCCGTCACTTGAGGCCTGGCCCGCGGATTCGTGCAGGTTCCGCGGGCCGGACCGGCCTACCGCGCGGCTGTGGTGACGGTCCGGTGCTCCCCGGACGGGGTGTGGTGAAGCCGCCATGACGTACCAAGGGCGCTGTTCAGCTGGTCAGCGAGGTTGAGCTGAGCGAGTCTGCGAACGATTTCACACCTCGAGCCACTGTGGCCAGGCCAGCGCGGCCGGCTGAGCACCTCCGGCGTGCGATCTTGTTGACCTCAATATCGGTCTGTGCGTCGGCGATCATTCGCTGGACTCCGAGCTCGACCTCCTAGACCACGTTACGGGCCAGGTTGACCGACGTTGCGGGCTTCGGCGATTGTGGGTCGCGCCACCGGAGGTGCGGTGGATCTAGCAGGCGAATGAGGGGCCGAGTCAGCATCAGGTGGCAGGGAGGGACGGGCGGAAAGTTGGGGGGTCACTCCCTGGGCGAGAACCTCGGCATGTCCAGCTCCGTTGGTCTGAGGTCTGGATTGCGTGCTATCGGCGGAGCTGCTGCGATCTCGACACGTCAGACGACGACGTGGCCGGCGATCCGGGTGCTCGCGGTGGTGGGCTACCTGGTGGGCTTTGCGTCGCAGTGCCTGTGGTGGGGGTGGCCGACCGACACGCTGCTCATCTTCGGGTGGCTCAGCGCCGGAGTGCCGTGCTGGAATGCCGGCCAGCCGTGGTGCGCGTCGCTGCGTTGGGTGCGCGATTGGGGCCCTGTCCTGGGCCTGCTGGTGGGCTATGACTACAGCCGGGGGATCGCCGCGCACGGGCTGGCACCGCACGTCACGGTGATGATCAGGGCCGACGAGTTCCTCGCGAGCGGTCGGCTGCCGACGCTGTGGTTGCAGCAGCATCTCTATGACCCCCTGCGAGTGCGCTGGTGGGATGTGCTCGCGTCGGTGGTCTACCTGTCACATTTCGTCGCGGTGCCGGTGGTCGCGGCCGTGCTGTGGTTGTGCCGACGCGAGACGTGGTCAGCCTTTGTGCGGCGTTGGCTATGCCTGGCCATCGCTGGTGTACTGACCTACCTTGCCTTCCCTGCTGCGCCGCCCTGGTGGGCCTCGGCGCACGGCTATCTCGGTGAGCACGTGGAGCGGCTCTCCGCCCGAGGGTGGGCCGCCCTGGGCCTGGACAGCACTGGCCCCCTGTTCGACCAGGGTCAGGCGCTGGCCAACCCGGTCGCAGCGATGCCCT
Source organism: Actinomycetota bacterium (assembly GCA_030854185.1). GTDB lineage: Bacteria > Actinomycetota > Actinomycetes > Mycobacteriales > Pseudonocardiaceae. Next base: position 39,570 of record JALYTS010000002.1, read on the forward strand.
CGCTGCACGCCGCGTTCTCCATGTTCCTCGCAATGTTCTTCCTACCGAGGGTGTCCCGGCGATGGCGACCCCTGCTTTTCGCCTACCCGCTGGTGATGATGTTCACCGTGCTCTACTGCGCCGAGCACTATCTCGTCGACGTGCTCGCGGGCTGGGGTTACGTGCTGGCGACCTTCGCGCTTGTGGGAATCGTCGAGCGATGGTGGCAGCAGGACATCGGTGTCGCTGATCGGGGACGCCACCGCCGCCAAACTCGCCGCCTCCACCGTCGTGTTGTGCTCACCGCGCCCCGATCGTTACCTCCAGAGCTAGCAGGGGGCGTGGGCCACGATGCGGATCAGGTACTCGCCAACCACGCGCCCGAGTGCGGCGACCCGGGACTCGCAGCGGCACTGATGCATAGACGAAGAGCGACGTTCCCAAGAGCAGTCATGATCATGAAAATCAGATCCGCCCGGCCCGGCATCAAGATCGGCGATCTAGCCGCTGAGCAGGGCTCGGGCCATGACGATGCGTTGGATCTGGTTGGTGCCCTCATAGATCTGGGTGATCTTCGCGTCGCGCATCATCCGCTCGACCGGGAAGTCCCGGGTGTAGCCGTAGCCACCGAAAAGCTGCACCGCGTCCGTCGTCACCTGCATTGCCACGTCCGAGGCGAAGCATTTCGACGCTGAGGAGATGAACCCGAGCTTTCCCACACCGCGCTCGGCGCGTGCCGCGGCGATGTAGACGAGCTGCCGGGCTGCCTCGGTCTTCATCGCCATGTCAGCCAGCATGAATTGGACACCCTGAAAATCGGCGATCGGCTTGCCGAACTGCCTGCGTTGCTTGACGTAGTCGATCGAGGCGTCCACCGCACCCTGTGCGATGCCGACGGCCTGCGCCCCGATCGTCGGTCGCGTGTGGTCCAGCGTCTGCAGGGCTGTCTTGAACCCGGTACCGGGCTCACCGATGATCCGGTCGGCCGGGATCGTGCAATCCTCGAAGTAGATCTCCCGGGTCGGGCTGCCCCTGATTCCCAGCTTGCGCTCCTTGGGTCCGACCGAGAATCCCGGGTCGTCTTTGTGAACGATGAAGGCGCTGATCCCAGCTGCGTCCTCGGCTGGGTCGGTTACCGCTATCACGGTGTACCAGGTCGATTCGCCGGCGTTGGTGATCCAGCACTTGGTGCCGTTGAGCACCCAGTGGTCGCCATCAGGCCGGGCCCGGGTCCGCATCGCCGCGGCGTCACTTCCCGCCTCCCGCTCGGACAGCGCGTAGGACGCCATCGACCCCGTGGCCAGCGAGGGCAGCACCTGTTCGCGCAGCTGCTTCGAGCCGGCCAACAGCAGGCCCATCGTCCCCAGCTTGTTCACCGCCGGGATCAGCGAGGACGACGCGCATACCCGCGCCACCTCTTCGATCACGATGCAGGTCGCGATCGAGTCCGCACCCTGACCGCCGTACGGCTCGGGGATGTGCACTGCGTGGAAGCCAGCGCGCACCAGCGCGACCTGGGCCTCCCGTGGAAACCGCTCGAGCTCGTCGACCTCCGCGGCGTACGGGGCGATCTCCTTCTCGGCCAGCGCCCGCACCGTCTCCCGCAGCGCCTCGTGCTCCACCCCCAGCTGATACATGCCGAACGCAGGATTCACCCGCTCCTCCTCCCTCCACAGCGTTCTGGATGCAGACTGCGCTAATTGGGCACCGAATTACAGCAGTCTGCATCCAGAACGCGATGAAGTCAGTCCAGCGCGGCGCGGAGAGCGGCGTCGGAATCGAGCACGCGTTGGGCTAGGGCTTGTTGGAAGGTTGCAATACGGAGGGCCAGCGCCGGGTCTGAGGTGGCGAGGATGCGGACGGCGAGCAGGCCGGCGTTGCGCGCGCCGCCGATCGACACGGTGGCGACCGGCACCCCTGCGGGCATCTGCACGATGGACAGCAGCGAGTCCAGCCCGTCGAGGTGCGCCAGCGGTACCGGCACCCCGATCACCGGAAGCACCGTCGCCGAGGCCACCATCCCGGGCAGGTGCGCCGCCCCGCCGGCCCCCGCGATGATCACCTTCAGCCCCCGGCCAGCCGCATTGCGGGAATAGTCGAGCATCCGAGCGGGGGTGCGGTGCGCGGACACCACCGACACCTCGTGGGCCACCTCGAACTCGTCGAGGGCCTGCGCGGCAGCGCGCATCACCGGCCAGTCCGAGTCACTACCCATGATCACACCGACCAGACTCACGCCGTCTCCCGTCCCTGCCCGTGCACCGGGTGCCCGTGAACCGGATGCCAATGAACCGCGTACCCGTCCGGCCAGGACCCGGTGGCGAGAAAGGCTGCCGAAGCGATCGCCACATCGCGCACCGGCACCGGCGCCGCACCGAGAACCGTGACGTGCCCGACCTTGCGCCGGGGTCGCTCCGGCTTCGCATACAGGTGCACCTTCGCCTGCGGGTAGCGAGCCATCAGGTGGTGCAGCCGTTCATCCATACCCACCATCGGCGGGACATCGGCGCCCAGCACGTTGGCCATCGCACAGGCCGGGGCGCGCAGCGCGGTGGAGCCCAACGGGTAGTCCAGCACCGCCCGCAGGTGCTGCTCGAACTGCGACGTCGTGGCGCCCTCGATGGTCCAGTGCCCACTGTTGTGCGGTCGCATCGCCAGTTCGTTGACCAATAACTGTCCAGTAGGCATTTCGAACAGCTCAACGGCCAGCACGCCGACCACGTCCAGGGTCGCCGCCAACCGCAGTGCCAACTGCTGGCCGGCTTGGGCGAGTTCGGCATCCAGGCCTGGTGCTGGGGCGAGCACCTCCACACAGATTCCCTGCCGTTGCACCGTCTGTACCACCGGCCACACTGCGCCCTGCCCGAACGGCGAGCGGGCCACCAGCACCGCCAGCTCCCTGCGCATCGCCACGCATTGCTCGACCAGCAACGGCGTACCCGCGGCAAGCAACTCGGCCACCACGCGCCGCGCGCCGGTGGGGGTGTTGAGCATCCACAGACCGCGCCCGTCATAGCCCCCGCGGACCGCCTTCAGCACGCACGGCCAGCCGTGCTCGGCACCGAAAGACACCGCGTCCTGCGGCCGGGTCACTTCGCGAAACGGCGGTACCGGCACACCCAACTCGGCCAGCGTCCGGCGCATGAGCAGCTTGTCCTGCGCATGGCGCAGTGCCTCCGGCCCTGGGTACACCCGCACCCCCTCGGCGACCAACGCCCGCAGGTGCTCGGTGGGGACGTGCTCATGATCGAAGGTGAGCACGTCGCAGCCCGCAGCGAACCGGCGCAACTCAGCCAACTCATCGTGCCGGCCAAGGACCACATCAGGGGCCACCAGGGCCGCCGGCTCGTCCGGACCGGCAGCCAGCACCCGCAGGGACTGACCAAGCGCCACAGCGGCCTGGTGGGTCATCCGGGCCAACTGCCCGGCGCCCACCATGCCGACGACCGGCAAACCGGTACGGATGTCCACGAACTGGTGATCTTATCTGGCGGCTATGCGTGCTGCTTTGGCGGTGCGCCCGTGGAGGGCAGGCGTCCCAGGCGGTGCATAGTGACGGCGCGAAACCCATGGCGCTACAGTACGAATCGAAGGCCCGGGTCGAGTGTCGCCACGATAAGCGGGGCCCGGGAATAGGGGTGGGCAGTGCCGCCAGGTGAACCGCTGCCAGCGCTGACCGCAACTCCTACCCAGCAGGTCATCCCACCCGGCACCGTGTTATGGAGGATCCACTCACGCCAGACCCGTGCTGATGAGTTCGAGTTCAGCGCCGCTGTCCGGGGCGTCGGAACAGACGGCCGGTTCGACGCCCCGGACGGCGCATACCCCTCCATGTACGTGTCCTTTCATCGCACAACGGCGGTCGCCGAACAACTTCTGCGTGGCCAGGAGTTCACCTCAGCGGGCACCCGCACGCTGCCTGTTGAGAAACTGGCCGGAATGGTGGCCTCACAGGTAGAGACGACGACCGGACTGACCTTGCTAAGGTTGGTGGCCGAACCAGACTTCCTTGCGCTGCACCAGTCCGACGAGTGGTTGGTAATCGCTGGCGAGCAGGACTACCCACTCATCCGGCGGTGGGCGGCGTGGCTGCATGACCAGGTCGAGACGACACACGGCATCGTCTGGCAGTCCACAGAAGACATGCCCCGGCAGACCGCGGTGCTCTTCGGTGATCGCTGCTCGGTGCGCGCCGTGCCGGACGCTTCGGTTGAACTGGACGATGACACAGGTGCCCGCTGGCTGGCCGAAACCCTTCGGCACTACCGGATCCAGGTGAGCAGGCCGGATCCGGCAGATCGCCCGCTGGTTTTTCTGAACTACCGCAGCAGCGATGACACCGCCGCGGTGGAGCTGCTGGACCGGGAACTCATTGCCCGGCTGGGGGAACGGGCGGTGTTCCGGGACCATAGATCGCTGCGACCCGGCACATACTTTCCGGCCCAGTTGATCGAGAAGGCGCAACGATGCAGGGTTCTGCTGGTGCTGATCGGCCAGCACTGGGAAAAGATCCAAGGTCACCGCTGGCTCGACGACGACAAGGACTGGGTGCGGCGCGAGATCGCGGCAGCGCTGAAAGCGCAGGTACGTGTGATGCCGGTGCTCGTCGGCGCCCGCGGCATGCTCCGTGAAGAGGATCTCCCCGAAGACATACGCGCCTTGGCCAGCCTTCAGGTGCTCGCACTCAAGCATCGTTACACCGACCGAGATGTGGTGGCGCTGATTGATGAGCTTTTCGACGCCGTGCCGCTATTGGCTGACGCGCAAATCGATTAGTCTCCGACCCGCCGTTGCCCACCAGTAGGGAGCTGCCGTGCCCGAACCACCGCCATTCGGGGTCGAGTTACGCAGGCGACGAGTGGCTGCCGGGCTCTCGCTCGGCGCATTGGCCGAGCGGGTGCACTATAGCAAGGGGTACCTCAGCAAGGTCGAATCAGGACACAACCTGGCCAGCACCGGGCTGGCCAGGTTGTGTGACGCGGCGTTGGATGCACACGGGGAGCTCCTTCACCTGCTGCCTGCGATACCGGCCAGGGGTGGCCCGGACGATCAACCAGACGATGCCGATCGGGGGCGCCCCGAAACCTGGTTGGTCGGCATCGGGGACAACGGGGGGTACTTCACTCCGGTGGGTGATGGACCGATGGCCGACAGCACCGCGACCGTGCTCGGCATGGTGTTCGGCGGTCGGGCCGGAGTCGACACCCACGCTGCGCTTGCCCCGTTTCTGACCAGGTTCGACGAGGCGCGCAATCTTGGCCAGGTGGCCGGGTCAGTCGTCGTGTTCCCCCTGGTGATCGTGGAGACGAGGACCCTGCAGTTGTTGGCCGAGCACGCCCCGCCCAACGAGCAGGCTGCCTTGTTCCAGCTCGCGGCGCGGTACGCGGAGTTCGCCGGATGGATGGCCCAGGAAGCCGGCGACGATCGAATGGCGTGGTGGCTGACCATGAAGGCGGTCGGGATGGCGGACGCCGCCGGTGACCCCTCTCTCCGGCCCTACGCGCTGGTTCGGCGGGCCGATATTGCCCTGTACCAGGACGACGCGTTGAGCGTGATCGAGCTGGCCAGCAGGGCGCAACAGCAGCACCGGGCGCCGCTGCGGATCAGGGGCCTGGCAGCCCAGCGGGAGGCTCAAGGCCACGCGCTGGCTGGCGACCACACCGCGTGTCTACGTGCCATTGAACGGTCAGCCGTGTTGCTGGGCGACGCTGCATCCGGGGCGCAAGCCGGCCCCGCTCTCGGCACAGCGCGTACGCCCGATCTCGTGGCCCTGACGCAGGGGTGGTGCCTGCATGACCTGGGCAGGCCAGCCGAAGCTGGCGAGATCCTCGACGCCGGAATCGCTCTGTTCGAGCCATGGGCTCACCGGGCTCGGGTGCGCTACCAGGCGCGTGCAGCGCTCGCCTATGCGACGGCAGGTGAGCTGGAACGCGCATCTGAGCTCATCATCGCGCTACTCGACCAGGCACAGATTCTCGACTCGGCGACCATCCGGCATGATCTCCGCAGTCTTACCAAGGTGCTGGGGAGATGGCGCGCACAACCGACAGTGTGCGCCCTGCTACCAGCGCTCACCGCTGTGCTGCAGGAGAAGCGGAATGCGTTCGCAGCCGACATGTTGCGTAGTCACTGAAATCCCGGCACCCCCGAGCGCAGGTCGCCAGATCCATCCACCCTCGTCTCTTAACGTTTGGTTATCGACTGCTTGACAACTGCCTCGACAGTTGGGCCGCCGCGATACGCAACACTCTGTGGACCTCTTCTTGGGATGTGACCGGCTTCTTCGGCCCGAGCGCATACTCTTTGAGTTTAAAAATCGCCTCCGTATCCTTCACAAGGCGTAATTGGGATCGCTTGATCCCCGCCCTGGCGAGTACCGAACGATGATCCTGCCCTGAGGCGACCCTGAGGATGACACGATCGAGCTCCCACTCCGTGCCTAGTTCCAGCTCTCCGTCTTCTTTGAGCAATAACCAGCGGCCTTGCTCTGTAAGCTCGTCTTCCACATCATGCTCGACGAGGTCGTTTGCAACAAGCATGGCAAATCGCTGAAGGAACACCACGTCACTACAGAGCGAAACGGTGTTCGCGCGAATTTTTTCGACCGGTGCATTCAAAAATCCCTGTTGTGCGAGCTCTTCCGAGAGTGCCTCAAGCCTGGCGGCTCCTTTTTCTTCCGGCAAGACGTGCGGTGATGGATTGTCGAGCCGCCGATCCCGATAACTCGGAATCAGTTTCTGTACACCTCGAAACGCATCCAGAAGAATTAGATGGCGAGCACTGAAAGCTAAGATTTTGTCCGTCGTGGGCATACTCCCCGGTTCGGGTAGATCTCCCATATTGATTGTCGGCTTCTTAGTGTTTCCCGGCGCGGACCCATCTAGAAGTTGTCTTGTTACTGTTGCCAATTTATTGCCGGGACCATCAGTTCGCCAGTCCGCGAATACATAGTTCCAGTCCTGCACAGCTATGTTACGCTCAGTGTGTAGTAGTTGGGCGGCTTGATCGAAGGCTGCCAATCGCGCAGCACCGAACCGTAGTTCATCGACGAGATCTGCCGGCTTCACCTCTTCGCGCTCCAGCACCTCAAAGACATGACGGTCGCGAAGTGGCAGAAAGATCTTTATAAGCTGATCGATGAGGTGATTAAGCATGAGCGGCGCAGGTTCACCTCCAGGAGCTGAGGCGTGGTCCGTGTTGATCGGGCGGGTCCATACCGATACCAATTTGACGCTGCCGCCGCGACTCGTGTGAACCCGCCACTCGCGAGCACTCATCGCCTCGAAGAACCTCCTGGGGACCCTGAGTTCAGAATCCATCTCGCCCACGCAGTCTTCATAAAAACCACGCTCGACCTTGCCGCTCGGGAGTGGCACCAAGCGTCGGATAGGTGATGCATTTCCCGCAGTCCGCTCGTTGTCTATGCTCAGCCGCTCGGCCAACGACTCAGCCTTGAGCTCGACCAGGGTGGCTTGCCAGCCAACCACTTCGCTCCGAATCTGCTCGGTGACGTGTCGGAAACGACCGATTAGTCCCCTCGATTGTCGCACGCACTGGTGACGGCGTTGCTCGTAGAGTAGTGCTTGCTCCGCCTCAAGGTAGGTGTGCTGCTTCTTGCCGTCGTGCCGCCGAGCATTTTCATGCATCTCTTCCTTCGCTCTTCCAACAGCAGCGTAGTAAGGCTCCAATGACGGCAGGGTAACTTTGTCCAGATACCGACTGTAGGTCTCTAACCGCTCGTCAACGGCGGCCAAGAAACCTGATGCGGCCGAGATACCACCGACGCCCTTGTTGAAGTTCGCGACAGCGGCTGTGGCGAGATGAACAGCGCGGGAGAGGTCTCGTTCGCAAGCCCTCATGTTAGCGTTTGCCACTGGATGGAACTGCGGCTCGAATGCGCTGGCCTTCCAGACACCGTGTTCGTCGCCCCAGAAACCCTTCAGATGTTCGCCGGTGTCCGTAATTACCTGATCGTTATCGTACTCGGTGACCCAATGCATGAGAGATCTTCGGAGATCTGGAAAGAAGTCGGTCAGCGTTGGCGTCTCGGGGAACGGCGCCGCGCCGGTAGCGGGTGCAAGCCATCTCGATACGGGGTCGAGACCGCCGAATGGAGCATCCGGCGATGACAGCACCTCCGTGAATAAAGCAGGCAGCGCCTGATATTCTCCGCCATTCGTGAACGTGTCCGTCGCCTGTCCAGTCAAGAACTTCTCAGACAGGTCCTGCCCGTTAGCCGCTGGCTCACTCAGCTGACTATCCAGAACCTCACCGACTCCACGCAAAGTCAACGACCGCACGAGCCGCTCCCAGTCGTACTGGACAACATAACTGCCGAGTGTCGAGTAGCGATTTTCGGGACCACGGACCAGAGCTCCAGAAAGGTTCGGGTAGTCGCTTGTAAGAACTTTTCCCGAGGAAGGAAAAATGTGGGCGTATATGGCGTCCGCGATCGCCACTGGAAAAACCAATTGCGGTTCCTTCTCACGCTCAAGCGGTCGACCCTGCTCCAGGTCTCGTGATCCATCAAGAAGGTAGACATGGTCGGCTACCGCGCCGTCCAACCTGACCTCGCGATTCGGTTCCCAGACGACACTAACGGTCTCTGGCGCGTTGATCAGCCGGTCGAGCTCCCTCAGCGCACCATAGCCGTTTGCTTCACTCAACGCGAGCTTGTCGTGGTCAAGGACGGCGGCGAACGCCCCGGGCAGAACCACGAACACGAACGTGCGCATTGCAACCTGACTGGCCAGGCGCTTTCGCGCCTCCTTGAGGTACAGGAGCGTATCAATCAGCAGCCCAGCCCCTGATCCACCGCCAACGGAGGCGACGACATAAACTCCGCACTCGCCCCTCGGATCCGAGGCCGCTGGCAGTTGAGCTACGGCCTCGCCTAGCCGTCCAACGATGTGCTTCTGATTGAGAACGTCGAGGCAGAAGGCTATGCGACCGAACTGCCTGATCTGACCGGCGCCGCTGGTCATGAACGTCGTAGCCTCGTTGACCTCAAGTTTCGAAGCTTCTGCCCGGGGCAACCAGGTCTCAATGCTGGCGTACGCTTTGCGTCCTCCTTCGGGCGCTCGCCGCAGGTACATGATTGTCTCGCCGACCGGCGCGTGCAGGGCCAGGTCCTCGGTTCTGGAGTCGAGCTGGACCTTACCCACTGATGGCCGGTTGATCTTGTCGACGTCCAGGGCCAAGACTTGAACGGAGAAATGATGCCCTTGATGCTCGGGTAGGCCGACGGACTCTAAATCACCTCCGAGTAAGGCCCAGTGATCGTCGGCGATCAGCCTGGCTTTGAGTTCGGTAACCGCGAAGCTGCCGGTGCCACCCAGGCCAACGACAAGGGCGGGGCGCATGCTCATCTCGGTCTCAGCTCCTAGCGTTTGACTGGTAGGTAAACGTCACACCGTCAACAACGGTGGACGAGTTAGGCCTGCAGGAGCCATGCTTGGTCTTGGTCCTGGTTTCAGTCGCGTACGCAATCTGAAGTTCGAGATCAAAGCCTTTGCGCTTACCCCGCTTGGCAACGCGCTTCCCGGTGACGTAGCCTTGACCTGGAATCTCGAGCCGACTTCCATTGATCGCACCAATAGGAACCTTCCGACCTGCTAGAGTGCCACGTACGGGAAACCCAACGCTTGGAGTTGCAATGAGCACTCCCCGAAGTGATGGCTTGCCCCCCTGATACAGTCGCCATGCAAGCAAAGCCGCTCCAAACAGCACGAGAAGCGGAAGCAGGAAAGTTAGAGCAATGCGCGGGTAGCTCCAGCCTCTCGTTCCAATTCCTATCAGGTCGACAGGCTGTGACTCTAGGCTCGGACCAAAGGACAAGCCGAGGTCGCGGTCCATTATACCCTGCCACGAGGTTGAGATGGTCCCAGTTACATTGAGTCGGCCCGTCTGACTGACCTGGTGGGCGCCGAAACCGAAGCCCTCGCCCGACGCGAGGTGAAACCGTACCGGCAGTGTGATGGTTTGACCAGGCGCCAAGTCAACCGAATCGGGTAGACCCGCAACCACGATGCCGGGGTTCGATACCTGCGCCGCAAGGTGGGAAACCGTGATCGGGACGGCCACCAGCTTGGAATGCAGGAGTAGCGTAGCGTTGGCCGACGTAGAATCAAGGTCCAGGTTGGAGAGAGGCCGATCCCAGGTCGCTTCGACCTCGCCCTTCAGGTCCGGCTCGATCGCCCGGCGAGCGGAATCAAGCCGCAGTTGCTGGGTCACCCTGCCGAGGTAGTCGCTTACCTGGTCACTTGGAATGGCTACGACCACTGTCTGGGGAAAAGTACTCTTGAGCAGTGCGGCATCGGTCGTCTGTGCACGACCAAGGGCCAGCGCATATGAACTGACGTGGTGCCGCGCCGAGAGCCGCCGCGCTCGGATGACTAATGAGTCCCAGGCCGGACCGGATGTGGTCGGATAAGCGGACCCGCGTAGTGGGTCGTGTTTGCCGTCGGTCATGAGGACCACGGCCCCGACCTCGTGAGCACCAGGTCGTTCAAGCTCGGCCAGGCCGGCATCAATGCCGGCGCCGATATCGGTTGCCTTGCCGTCGGCGGTCAGCGGCAGCTGGGCCAAGGCACGCTGAGGGTCAGCGCCGATCTCGCCGGTGAACCGAAGCGTGGCAGCGCTGTCGAACGTCAGCAGCGACAGGTGGTCGGCTGGACGGAGCGCGGTCAGGAAGGCGGCCAGTGCATCCCTGACCCGCGGATAGAGGCCAGCGTCCTGCATGGAGCCTGACGTGTCGACGACGACGACGTAGTCGGCCGGTGCGTTGTCTAGGCCGAGCGCTTTCAGCACACCCTGCAACGTCGGCGGCGAAGGGGACGGGGCTGGCTGGGCACCCGCGGAGATCGTCGGGATCGCCACGATGCCCAGCAGGGTTACGATCAACACAGCAGCCAGCCGTCGTAGTGATGTCGTCACCGGTGGTATTCACCCCCTTTTATCACCGAGGCGTTCTCGGAGCAAAAAACGCTACTCGTGGCTGGTAGATCGCCCGGCGAACCCGGCTTGTTACGGCACGCTCAGCGAAAGTGCGGTTAGTCAAGGTAACAACCTGTTTCCCTCCGCAACTTGTGGTTGGCAACGGGAAACGAATCGTTGCACTCGTCCGATGAGGCACGATCGGTCGCCGAGCCGGGTCTGGAGGTACGATGTGGCCGCCGAGGTGTCTGGATCGTCCCGGCCGCCGGGTGCGCGGCCGGCGGTCGGAGCGACCACGCCCATCCCAGGGCAGGGCCTTAGTCGGAATGACAGTCGCAACCAGAGGACAGGAACCCGCCATCCGCCTCGCTGGCGCGCGCACCGTCGAACGCTGACTCGGCGAATTTCGGCGAAGTTGTCACGAAAAGCAATGCGGCGGCGATGGAACACACGACGATGGCCAGAATCAAGGAGGTGGTGCTGTGAGCGAGGAGGCGGACGGCGAAAGCTGCGCCCAAGAGGAAGCCTCCGCAGGGGTCGGCCCTTCCTCTTCGGGGCCGGTCGGCGAGAGTGCGGGGAGCTCGGTCGGCGACCCGAGACAGCAGGATGACTTGGGGCCCGACGTGATGGAGCATCCTGAACCTGACCCGGTGGCCGCCCTGGCTGGGTCAGTCGGTGAACTCGCGGAACAGGTCCGGGCGCACCATTCGCGGGCCCAGGCCCGGGAGCGGGTTATTGATCAACTGCATGCCGAGGTCGAACGCCTCAGAGCAGGCGAACAGGGCCTGGTGCTGCGCCCGATCGTCATCGATCTGCAGCGATTGCGCGCAGATCTGCAGCACCAAGCCTCGACCTTGTCCCCCCAGATCGACCAGAAACAGGCTTCAGCGCTGCTGGAGTCCTTCGCCCTCAGCGTGGAATTGACGCTGGAGCGGTGCGGAAGCCTGCCCATTCGACCGTCTGTCGGTGTGCAGTTCTCCGCCCGAGAACACCGCGCGGTCAAGCTGGTTGCCGCGTCGAGCCCTGACGAGGACGGCACGGTCGCGCTGGTCGTGGCCGACGGCTACCTCGATACGAGCACCGACCGGGTTACCGCGCCAGCCCGCGTACATGTACGGCGATGGACGCCACCCGACGAACCCCCGTTGGCCGCCCCGGTCGGGGCTGCTGACGCGAACCGCAGCGAACAACAGGAGAGCAACGCGGATGTCTGACAACTTGCGGGTATTCGGCATCGATCTGGGCACGACCTATTCCGCGGTCGCCTACGTCAACGAGGCCGGCCAGCCGGCGGTGTGTCGCAACGTCGACAACCTCGAGACCACGCCGTCGGTGGTCTTCTTTGAGAACGAGTCCAATGTGGTGGTCGGCTCGGTCGCCAAGAATTCGGCGATCGGCTATCCGGACCGGGTGGTGTCTCTGATCAAGCGGCAGATGGGTACCGAGGCCACCTTCGAGTTCGACGGCGTCACCCACACCCCGGAGTCGATCTCCGCGCTGATTCTCAAGCAACTGGCTCGGGACGCGGCCGAGCACACCAATGGCGAGGTTTCCAAGGTCGTCATCACGGTGCCCGCCTACTTTGGCATGCTCGAGCGGGACGCGACCAAGAACGCCGGGAAGATCGCCGGGCTCGACGTGATCGGCATCGTGCCCGAGCCGGTTGCCGCCGCGCTGCATTACGAGGCGACCACCGAGGCGGAGAACAAGACGATCCTTGTTTACGACCTCGGTGGTGGCACCTTCGATACCACGGTGATCCGGGTCGCCAAGGACGAGGTCGTTGTGGTCTGCACCGACGGTGACGACCATCTGGGCGGAGCGGATTGGGATGAGCGACTCAGGGACATTCTGCTGGCCAAGTTCCGCGAGCAGGTCCCGCCAGGCACCGATGTCGAGGATGACGAGCAATTCCTGCAGTCGGTGGCCATCGTGGCGGAGGACACCAAGAAGCAACTGTCCAAAGTAGAATCGAGGCCGGTGCCGCTACGCGGCGCTGGTGCGGCGGCCCGGGTGGACGTGAGCCGGGCCGAATTCGAGGCGGTGACCGATGATCTGCTGGACAAGACCATCGAGATCGTCAAGCGCACCCTAGTGACGTTGGAGAAGAAATCGCCCGGCGCAACCATCGACGATGTACTTCTGGTCGGCGGCTCCACGAAGATGCCCGCCGTGGCACAGCGGCTTCGCGCCGAGTTCGGCTGGGAACCCAAACTGCACGACCCCGATCTCGCAGTGGCCAAGGGGGCTGCCCTCTATGCACTGGGTCGCGTTGTGCACCGGGAGTCGGAGACCGCCCGCCAGCAAGCTGGTTCCGCGTCTGACGCGCAGTCGCGCATCGCGGAGGCGGTCGACGCAGTCGCCGCGCAGACCGGCATCTCCACGACCACCCTGGAGAGTCTGGCCGCCAAGGAAACCCGCAACGTGCTGCCGAAGGCGTTCGGCGTCAAGCTGCTGGATACCACGAAACCGGACTGGCGCAGTAAGCCGCAGTTCTACGTCGAGCATCTGGTGCACGCCAATGACACGCTGCCGACCGATATCCGCGAGCTTGCGGCGGCCACCGTCGAGGACTGCCAACCCGAGATTCAGATCGAACTCTACGAGCAGTCCGGCGTGATGGCAGGTCCGGATCTGGCCGAGAACAAGGAGCTGAACGAAGGCCGCGGATCTATCCCCTGCCCGCCGGCTCTGCCCGCCGGATCTCCGGTAGACATTCAGCTCCAGGTCGACGCCGAGGGTTTGCTGATACTGAACGCGACCGAGCGCTCCACCGGCAAGGAGCTGAAGGTCGAGGTCCGGGTCAGCGTGCTCAGCACGAAGCAGGTCGACGAGGCCACGAAGATTGTTTCTGGGATCACGGTCTCCAGCTGATGTCCAGATTCGATCCCAAGACGTACGAAGCGGCCGTCATCAAGCCGCTACGGCAATGGGCCGGAGGGAAGCTGCCGGACGATCTCGTTTCACGCTATGCGGTCGACCTCGGGATGTCTGATGCAGACCTGGCCCAACGGCTCGCGGAAATCAGGTCGCACTGGAACAAAGGCGCGCAGTCCACCGGCAAGTCGGCCAGGACGCAGAATCTCTGCAAGGCGTTCCTGCGGGCCGACGAGGAACTCAAGCGGACACACGGCACCGAGCTAGGCAAGATCGACTGGTGGCGCCAGCACCAGCAGGCCAGAGCGGGCGCTCGGCAAGGCGAGATCGATGAGCTGGCGCAGACGTTGCGCAAGAGCTTCGGCGAACTCGGACTGATCGAGGCCGGTCAGCTGAAGGCCACCATGCGGGCCACCTTCGCCGAACTCGCCCCGGACGAGGAGGCGCAAGCTCTGAGCAAGGCGGGCGTTTCGATCAGCACGCCCACGGACCTCCCCCAGTCCAGCGGCTTGCAGCGCACGGTTTACAGCACGCTGCGGACCCAGCTCGTCGATGCGCAAGTGGCCACCATCGGTGAGTTGCTGCACGGGGAGCTCACCAGTTTCACCATCCTCGGATCGTTTCGCTGCACACCTGAACAGCCGGAGGGGCTCACCGGTAAGGCGGTCGACTCGGCGACGGCGCGGGAGAACAAGCGGTCGGGCAACCAGGCCGCCCGGACGGCCCTCGGCATTCTCAGCAGCGCAGCCAAGGCCGGCGTCGACCTACGTGAGCTGACCTTGTTCCACCTGCTGGACAACGTCCGCGAGAATCACGGGCAGGGAGCGCCGCCAAGCGCGCTGCTGAAGCAATTGAGCCAAATCGGGCTGGATCCTGCAGAGGCCCGGCAAACCGTGTTCAGCGTGCTCAACGAGGCTGCGACCCGTTCGGCGACCGGTCTCCCGGCGATCAAGGAACTGCTCGAGGAGGGGCGGCTGATCGCCGCCCAGCAGGCACTGGCGACGATCGCCGATCCCGAGGACTCGACTGCGGCGAAAGCACAGGTGCAGCGGCACGCCGATCAGGTACGCCAGCTTCGGGACGGCGCGCACGAGTCGTTGCGCACCGGCAACGAGGCCGATGCGCTGCACCAGTTGCAGCAGGCGGCGGCACTGGCCACCGACGACCAGAGCATCGCTGCTGAGCTGCGCAGGATCCCGTCACCGCCGGTGCTCGGAGTGTCCGCTGCGCCCGAAGGCGTCGGCGTCCGGGTGTCCTGGCGAGCACCGGCCAGCCACAACGAGGACACCCGCTACCGGGTGGTCCGGAGGCAGGGACGGTTACCCGCCGACCCGGACGACGGCGCCGTGGTCGGGGGAGGCACTGCCACGGTGCTCGTCGACTCGAAGGCGCCCGCGGGCCAGTTGGTCGGCTATGCGGTGTTCGCCGCCACCGAAGGGGGTGTCTGGTCCCGCCCTGCCGGGGTGACGATCGAGGTCCTTCCGCCGGTCCACAACGTGCAGCTGACCGCCGAACAGGGCGCGGTCGAGGGTCGCTGGCAGGTCAACCCCGAAGTGCTGGCCGTCGAGGTGCGCCGGGGTACCGGCACCGCGGGTGCCGCGGTGCGCACCGCGAGCAAGACCATGTTCCGCGACAGCGATGTCGCCGACGGCGCCGACGGCGCCGACCACGTCTACACCCTTGTCGCCCGCTACCGGCGCAGCGACGGCAGCGAGGCGCGCTCGGCAGCCGTGGTCGCCATGACGACCAGTCGCGGGCAGGCGATGCCGGTGTCGGCGCTGACCCTGTCAGCAATGCCCGTTGAGAGCGGCTCTCGGATCGCGATCAAGTGGCGCCAGCCAGTGAACGTTGAGGTGACGGTGCGGCGGGCCGGTGCACCCTGTACCTGGGAGTTCGGCAGCGTGGTTCCGCTGGCGACGCTGGCGGGGTACGGGGAGGAGATATCCGGATTCCCCGCCGAGGACGGGGAATGGCGCACCCTCACCGCCGACGTTCCAGCTGGCCACTTCTGGTATGTGCCGTTCACGCTCGGCCCCTCCGGTGCGGTATGCGGGCAGGATGCCCAGCTGGGTATCGCGCTGCCGGTGACCGGCCTTCGACACCAGCGACTGGGTCCGGAGGTCGTTCTGTCCTGGTCATGGCCGGAGCAGGCTGGCATGGCCGAGGTTCGCTGGCGTACCCCCGTCGACGACGGGCGGCATCGCCTGACCAGGCAGCAGTATGTGGACGCGGGTGGGTGCCGGATCCGCGCCGAGGCGGGTCAGGTCGACGTGCAGGTGCGCAGCGTGGTGGCCTCCGAGGGCGGTGAGTGCCTGTCGGCGGCGGCGGAGCTCACCGTCGCCGACGTCCCGGCCGCCGTGAGCTACACCGTCGACATGGTGCGCCGGCCGCTGGTCGGTGGCGGGACCGTGCGGGTGCGGTTGACCTCGAACCAGCCGGTGGATCGCGCCGTGGTGCTGGTGGTGGTAGCTCCGGGCGTGGTGATGCCGCGCCGCCCGACCGACGGGCAGGTGCTGCTGCGCAGCCAGCAGAACCTCGGGGCGGGCCACGAGGTCGAGCTCACCGCCGAGCTCCCGCGGCTGCGCAAGCCGTACTGGGTCCGGTGCTTCCTGGAGGACAACGGTGGTGGCCGCTGCGCCACGCGGCTGATCGACCCTCCTACCAAGCAGCTGAAGGTGTCGTGATGGGCGGCGTCGCGTGTCCCTACTGCTACCACCGGATCGACGTGGCCAAGCTGCACTTCCAGTGCACCGGCCGCCCAGCGCCGGGTCGCACCCGATGTGCCAGGTCGATTGACGAGACCAGGCAGCGGCTGACCGGATTCTCCGGAGCCTCTTGGCCGACCTTCCCAGCGCCGGAGTCGAAATCTCCGTTGCCCCAGCGGCTGGCGTCGTGCCCGGATTGCCTGGGCCCCAGCGGCATCCGGGTCTGCCAGGTCTGCCGGACACCGCTGCCCGCCAACTTCGCCGATAGCCGCAGCCCGCTGATCGGGATGGTCGGTGGAAAGGATGCCGGCAAGACTGTCTACACGACCGTGCTGACGCACGAACTACGGCACAACATCCGCCGCCGGTTCGCCGCCGACATCTGGTTTGCCGGCGACCAGCAGGGCGGACCCGGCTCGGTGAGCGACTGGTTGAAGGACTACGAGCAGTCTTTGTTCGACAAGAGCACCTTGTTCGAGTCCACGGTGGGCTCACCCGACGGGATCAAGGTTCCGCTGGTGCTGCAGTGGCGCCAGCCTGGGCGCAACCTCATCGGTCGGGAGACGCACCGGACCACCACGCTGTCGTTCTATGACGCGGCCGGTGAGGACATGACCAGCCAGGAATTCGTGAACGCCCAGGCGTATCTGGCCTCGGCGGACGGTCTGATCGTGCTGCTCGATCCCTTCAAGCTGCCGGGATCCCACGATCGCATCGCCGTGCCGGACTCCAGCAGGCGCGACGCGGAGCCACCGTTCAACGTGATCACTCGGATCACCGAACTACTCAGGACCAGCCACGGGGTCAGCGCGAACCGGAAGATCTCCATCCCGATCGCGGTGGTGTTCTCCAAGATTGATGCTTTCTACCGGATGCTCGGTGACGGGCATCCCTTACTACGCCAACCGGACACCGGGCCGTTCTACAACGAGGCGAACGGCCGCGACACCGATGAGCACCTGCGCGCGTTGTTGACCGATCTCGACGCCGACGACATCGATGCTCACCTGCGGTCGCATTACCAGAAATTCCGGTACTTCGCGGTGTCCTCGCTGGGCGCCGAGCCCGACTACGACCACAAGACCATCGATCCAGGCGGCGTTCGACCGTTCCGGGTCGACGAGCCGTTGCTCTGGTTGCTGGGGCTCTTCAAGATCATCGAAAAGAGGAACACATGACCGGCGGCGGGTTCCTGTCCCTGTATTACACCGACTGCCGCCCAGGACAGGGATTGCGTGGTGGGGCGGGCTTTCAGTTCCAGTCGGTGTCCTCAGGAGTCAGCCACGACACGATGACTCTGGTCCAGCGGTCCGCGCTCTACGAGGCCCCGGTGGCCTGGATGCGCGAGCATCGCGCCGTCGCCTCCTACCCGCCCTCGCTCACTCACGTGTTCGACGGGATGTACGTGACCGCCAGGGGCGTCTATCTGGGCGCCGAGGCCAACGGGGTCCGGGAGGGCAACCAGTTCACCCATGCCGTGACCACCGGTGACCCGGATGCCTACGGCCTGATCCGGCCCGCGCAGCTCTGGGATGCGCCGTGGTGGTCGGAACAGCCCGCGACGAGCACCGAATGCGACCCGGTAGCCGCCCAGCCGGAGCAGGGGCCGTGGGGTATCGACGCGATCCGGACATGGGTGCTCCGGCAGCCGGACGCCGAGGACTGGCTCATCGCGGTGAGTTCGGCATTCGACCAGGCACAGGAACCGAATCGGCGACGAGTGCTGTTCGTCGGCCAGGACGCCGCGGCGATCCTCGGCTGGATCGCCGCGGGCACCCTGCTCTTGCCCCAACCTCGTGCCTTGCGGCTCGGCTTCCGGGTCTTCGCGATCAATCCGCAGTACAGCCAGCACGACGTGTTGGGGCTGCATCCGGACTGGGCGGGTTCGTTCGCCAACCTGGGTCGCGACCGGGAGTTCGTGGTGTTCAACCTGGACTCCGCGAAACATACGGAGGTCGAGCACACCGACGCCGCGGCGTATTGGGCACCTAGGTTTCTGCGCACCGATCCGTTCGATGTCGTGGACGCGGTCGAGCTGGCGCACGAGTTCGCGTGGCAACGCCACCTTCGCACGGACGGCTCCACCGCGGCCGCCGACGCGCGAGCCAGCTCGGATGATCGGCTGGCCAGCGGCATCGTGGTGCTCGGTGAATCGGTGGAAGGCGAGGTGCCGGCGAGTGGGCTGGCCGGGTGGCTGGCTGGACAACCGTCGTTGGCGCTGGAGGACATCGTCGAACCGGTCGCCACTGGCGTGCTGGCCGCCTCGACCGACGCGACCGCGCTCGGTGAGCTGGACGGCGCGGTGCGGCTGCAGGGTCTGCGCGGCGAGCTGGCCGGCCGGATCCGGCAGGCGTTGCTGTCCGCCGAGATCGGCGCGGTGGTTTCCGGCCGGCAGCCGCGATCCGCCACAGCGCCGATACCCAGCCATGCCTGGACTCCAGCCGAACGGCACTCGGCCACTGAGCTCATCGAGCAAGCCGCGAATACGATTCCCCCGAATCGGATGGACTTGCTGCTGCGGGTCTGCGCGAGCTTCGAGATCGAGCCGCGAGTGCCCCATATCCCGGATGCGGTGCGCCGGTTCGTCACGTGGTGGGCGGATCACCCCGCCGAGCCGCTCAACCCGACCGCATGGCCGTGTCAGACACCGCTGATGACTTTGCTGCGCGATGAACTCGCCCAGCGGCCGGACTCCACCGCGCTGCGCGAGGCCATTCGTCAGCATTGGTGGCCGCTCCTGCTACCGGTCGTCGACCCTGGCGCACCGTTGGATGCCAGTGTGGCAGCAGCGGCGATGGAGCACGGCCAGCCCGGCGTCCAGCGCGACGTGCTCAAGGCAGTACGGGAGTTCGTGCAGCACAGTGACCGGCTCGACACGGGTGACCTCGTCTGGGATGCGTTGTTCCGTTACGTCCCGCCTACGACCGATCAGCTACTCGAACTGCTGACCGGGTTGCGCCGGGACACGGCATCGCAGTCCTTCGCGCGCAAGGCGCTGACAGCCCTCGCGCAGAATTCCCGCCCGCAGGTGACCTACGCCGAGCTCACCGTACTTGCCCGGCTCGCGGAGCTCGGCTGGAACCCTAGTGACAGCCGACTGTCGGATTTGCTGTCCCAAGACACGGCATTGCGACGGTGGCTGACTTCGGTGCCCGCGCGCAACCCGGACCAGGCCGGTCACGATGCGGCGGGACTGGGCATCGTCACTGGGATGGTGTTCCGTGCGCGCCGATCGGAGGTGCTGCAAGCGGTGCTCCACGATCTGCCGCTGGCGCACACACCGGATGTGGTGGACAGCGCTGGCGAACGCTTGCAGTCCTTCTTGCTGAACGAACTCCCGACCGTGTGGAACGACCGGTCGAGCGGCGGGCTCCGAGGCGATACGGCAGTGGCCGTCGGCTTGATCGTCATCGTATCGGAATCCGTGCCCGACGAGCCGCTCACCCAGTTCTTGCGAAGGTTCGAGAAGTGGATCGGCAGCGTTGATACCGAGCGTTTACATCGGGTGGAGGGACTACTCAAGAGCGTCGATCCGGAGGCTTTCCAGTATTGTCGACAGGCGGCCGAGGATGTGCGACCAAAGGTGCGCAGAGCCAAGCCGGTGCGCGCCTCCCCCTCGTCTGCCAAGCCCGCCTCCACGAATTACGACTCAACAAAGAGCGGCTCCGCAAAGGAGAACGAGCCGGCGGGTGACACTGATCAGCAGGCGAAGAAATCCCGCTGGCAGTTCCACCGCAAACGCGGGGAGAAGTGATTGCAGTGCCTTATCTACTTGGACTCATCGCCGCCCTCGTGGCTATCGGTATCGCCATCTGGATCACAGTATGGGCGACGATGTGGCTCGTGATTCCCGGACTGCTGATCATGCTGCCGGTAGAGCTGCTCGGCGGCGTGGTCTGGGGCTGCACTGTTCCCATTCTCACCTTAACCGGGTACCGGCGATGGCGACCCCGGACAATTACCGCGCAGGACGTGAAACAAGGAACTTCGAACCTTCCGAAATTGCCGACCGGCAGCCCTTTCGGTCGGGACCCGGCATGGCCCAGCTATCTGGTCGCGCAGAGCCGCGTCGACCTGCGCGAGATGTGGCGCCGCACCGTCGACACCCTCGGCGCGGGGTGGCGCAAGGGCCGGGACATCGGTAACGAGTGGGATCATCCGGTGGGCTGGGCGGTCGTGGTGATCGGGCTCTACCCGGCGTGGCTGATGGTGAGCGTCGGCGCACTGGCTGCGGTCAGCGCGATCCTGCTGGCCTGCGGGTCGACGCTGCTGGTGGTCACGACCGGTTGGCTGCTCGTAGCCGGCGTGCTGCGGGGTGGTGACTACCTGGTGCGCCGGCTCAGAGGGGCGAGTGGAAGTTGCCAGTCGTGCTACTACGTCTCGCCGCTGCCGGCCTTCCCGTGCGCCCAGTGCGAAGAAATGCATCGCGACATCCGGCCGGGACTGCTCGGCGCGGTGTGGCGGCGGTGCATCTGCGGCGCCATCCTGCCGACCACGGTGCTCAGAGCCGCCTACCAGCT
The DNA here is from genome assembly GCA_030854185.1 of Actinomycetota bacterium. Lineage (GTDB taxonomy): Bacteria > Actinomycetota > Actinomycetes > Mycobacteriales > Pseudonocardiaceae. Next base: position 60,586 of record JALYTS010000002.1, read on the forward strand.
GCAGACCAGCTGCCCGAACTGTCTGGAGCCATTACGGGCAGGCGCCGCTGTCCATCGCGACATCCGGCTGCCGGTGGTCGGCCCGACCTCCGCGGGCAAGACCCGGCTGGTCTACGCGGGCCTCCTGGCCCTGCAGGACCAGGCGGCCGCGGCGGGCGCCGAAGTCGACTTCACCGACGAGCAGAGCAGGCGGGCCTTCGATCACGGTGTCGAGATCATCAGCAGCGGCGCCGACACCACGAAGACGCCAGCCGGTCAGCTGCCGACGGCGATCACCGCGCAGGTCACCGTGGCGCGGCGCAAAGCCCTGCTGCACGTGTTCGACGCCGCGGGCGAGTTCTACATCGACCGCGGCGACAACAGCGAGTTGTTGTTCCTCGACCACGCGCAGGGGCTGGTGTTCGTGGTCGATCCGTTCTCGATCCCGTGGGTGCGCGACCAACTCGGCGGACTCGGTCAGGTCATGCTCGCCCGAGCGAACGCGGCGGTGGACGATCCCGAGCAGGTGTACCACGTGACCGCAGGCCGATTGCGGGACTACGGCGTGCGGACGTCCAACCAGCGACTGGCGATCGCCGTGGTCAAGGCCGACCTGTTGGTCGATCTCCCGCCAGCCCGGGATCTGAGACCGCACGAGGTCCGGGAATGGCTGCGGAAGGCCGGCCTGGACAACCTGGTGCTCGCCGCCGAACGTGACTTCGCCGAGGTCCGGTACTTCATGGTGGCGTCGGTACACAGCACGCGGCCCGGCAGTCCAATCTCGCCGGCCAACCCGTTCGCCTGGCTGATAGCACGCGCCGGCCTGCAGTTGCTCCCCGGAGAGCTCGACCCAGTCGTACAAGCCGAGGGGGCGACGTGACGACGCCGGGACCGCACGATCCGACCATCGCCTACCTGGTGCATCGGGGAGCGCTGATCACCATCACCATCACCATCACCATCACCATCAGCTATCTGGTGTTCCGCGGGGCGCCCGATGTGCAGGAGTGGGTGATCTCGGCCATCCATGCGGTACGGGGTGAGTGGTCGTCGTGGCACTGAGGCCTCGTGCGATCCTCGGTATCGACCTTGGGACGACCTTCTCCGCGGTCGCGACGATCGGCGCGGACGGCAGGCCGGTCACCGTGCCCAACAGTCTCGGCGAGCTGACCACCCCATCGGTGGTGTATTTCGAGTCGGCGTCGTCGGTCCTGGTCGGCACCGCGGCTCGCAATGCCGCGACCCTGGATCCGGACAACACCGTTTCGCTGATCAAGCGTCAGATGGGTGGGGAGTTCGAGCTGCTGTTCCACGGGGTGCGGCACACCCCGGAGTCGGTATCGGCGCTCATCCTGCAAAGTCTGGTGAACGACGCGGCCACCGTGCTCGGGCCGGACGGTCCGGTTCGCGCGGTGATCACCGTGCCAGCCTATTTCGGCATCCGGGAACGGGAAGCGACGTATCAGGCCGCTCACCTGGCCGGCATCGAGGTCCTGGAACTGCTCAGCGAACCCGTCGCCGCGGCGTTGCACTACGGCACGACGGAGCTGTTCGACGACGGCGGCTCGGTGCTGGTCTACGACCTCGGCGGTGGCACCTTCGACACGACTGTGCTGCGAGTCAGCAGGAAGGGAATCCGGGTGGTCGCCACGGACGGCGACAGCCACCTCGGCGGAGCGGACTGGGACGGCCGGATCGCCGACTTTCTGGTCGAGAGCTTCGAGCGGGCGGCCCCTGGCACTGATCTGGAGGAGGACGACGCCTTCGGGCCCGGGGTCGCCATCGCCGCTGAGGCCGCGAAGCGGTCGTTGAGCGCAACCACCTCCCACCCGGTCGTGCTGCGGTCCGGCGGTGTGGCGGTGACGGTGGACCTCGACCGGGCCATCCTCGAAGGCCTGGGCGCCGACCTGGTCGAGCGCACCCTGCTGATCGTGGACCGGGTGCTGGACAGCGCGGCGGTTGCGGGTGTGCGACGGGTCGATCAGGTGATTTTGGTGGGTGGCTCGACCAAGATGCCCTCCATCGCCAGCGCGGTCGCCGAGCGGCTCGACAGGATACCCAAGCTGGTCGAACCGGATCTGGCTGTGGGGTACGGCGCGGCGATCCGAGCCCACCAGCTCGCCGACGACGGTTCCCGCGCGGAGTTGCGCCGGGCGGGAGGCATGCTGGCTGCGATCGCGGACAAGCCGACGACCTCGGTGGTGCCCCGCAGCTTCGGGGTGCTGGTGCACGACAGTCACGATCCGGACGGAACCCGCCAGCTCGTGGTGCACGCCGTGCACCGCAACGCGCCCCTGCCGGCGAGCGCGACCGTCGTCTTCTGCACCATCGTCGATGGCCAGAACCGGGTCCGGGTGCAGATCTTCGAGCAGGCCGGAGATCTGCCCTCCGAAGAGATGGCCCACAACCGCCGTGTGCTCGACGGTGAGCTGAGCAACCTGCCGCCGTTGCGAGCCGGCTCGCCGATTGAAGTGACCCTTCTGGTCAGCCCGAACGGGTTGCTCAGCGTTACCGCACGCGAGCCCCGCAGCGGGGTGTCGCTTGATCTTCGGGCCTATGTGGACGGGGTCGTGGACGCCGGCGCGGTAGAACAGCTCGCCAGCGCCCTGACCGGGATCAGTCTCCGGCAGTGACTAGGGAGCGGGCATGAGTTCGTGGGTGCGCAGCAACTTCGACGGCATCGGGCTGACCCAGTCGCCGCCGGGCAAGTACCTGGAGGTGCTGCAACGCCGGTACGGCGGAACGGTGCTGCTGTGCATCGACGTGAGCGGGTCGATGTCTGGGGAGCCCTTGCAACAGGCCGTCCTGGGTGGCGAGCAGTTCCTGCGCGAGGCCATGGACGCGCACTACACCTGCGGACTCGTGCTCTGGAATCACCAGGTCGAGCGCTATGTGGCCCCCGACACCCGGCACAGCCAGGTGCTCAACACACTGCACGGCGCGATGAGCACCGGCGGCAATGATCTGGTTCCGACCTTGCTCGTGGCCAAGAAATTGTTCAAGCCGCTGCGCGGAGACCGGGTGCTGTGTGTCTTCGGCGACGGGGATATCGGCAGCCAACCCAACGTCGTGCCACTGGCCAGGGAGCTCTGCGCGATGGGCGTGCGGATCGTGGTACGCGGGCTGGGACGCGGCGCGACCGCGGCGCTGGAGCGGTTGCTGTGTCCCGGCGCTGCCGACGAGGACAGCCAGGTCATCGAGGACGTCAAGTCCATCGGATCCGGGATCGCTTCCATGGCGGCTGGACTCACCGCCGCGATGCGCAGAAGGTGAGCGCGTCATGGCCAACGGCGAAGGGCCGTTCCTTCCCGGGTATCCCGGCATCGGACTGGACACGGAATGGAAGTGTCCGGAGAAAGATTGCTCATACGTTGAATTAGGAAAAGCCGACTTCGCCTTGGGTAATGGAGTTTGCAAGAAACATCCGAATCGTCTACTAATCAGGCTCGGGCCACATGGATAAGGTTGTCAGCGAACTCCTTTCGCCGTTCACTCGGAGCCTCGCCCCCGGATCGCTGGTCGCGGCCGCGTTCTTCTGGGGAACCGGACTCTTGTTATTTCACCAGTTCCATCCACAGGCCCTACAAGGCTTAGGCTGCCCGACAGGTGGCGTCGACCTCTGCGGGCTGCTCGCGAGAAACCACGGGGATCCAAATTTCACCACAATCGCCGGCGTTCTCGTTTTCCTCGTGCTCTTCATCACCGCGCAAAACGTATTCGCTCGCGCCGCCGAGATCACGCAGTTCCTGTGCGGAACCGGCTGGTCGCAGCGCCGATTGTTCGTCTTCTTTCAGCATCATTTCAGAGAGCGCCTAATTAAGCGAGGCTACGGACCGCGGGGCTTGCCGTCCGGTTCAGTTCATGTGCGGCCGATTAGCAACCGCTGCCGGCAACGCGCCAACCGCTATCCGCATGGCGCACCCAGGAAACCGCACGATGACCTGCCCCGGCTGGTGGACATGCCGCTGGAACCCACCTTTCTCGGCAACGTTTTCGCGGCCATGCATCAGCACATTCTTGCCACCCATGGCCTGCGACTGGCCAGCTGCTGGGAACTCCTACTCAGTGTGCTGCCCTCCGACGAGGTGAATAAACTCGTCGTGCCGTCCTCTGTGGCGCTGGCCAAGGCGCAGGGCGTCGCCTGGGCCATTATGACCTGCATCTGGGCAGTATGGTTACCTGAGTGGGCCTGGAGAGTCGAGTGGGTCTTCGGCTGGCTGGCCGTAGCCTACCTCGCGTATCGCGACTTGTGCAATGCGGCGTGCAAGTACTGCGATCGTCTGCGGGCTATCGTTGTCGCCAACCGTTTCCGGTTGTACGAGGCGGCCAACTTCCCGTCACCGAAGTCCAACACAGATGAACTACGGATTGGTCTGGAGCTATCCGGCTATCTCGACCGACACAGACCACCCGAGTACGTCAAGTTCAGGTCACCGACCGCGCCCACAGATCCCGTTCAGAAGTTCCCCGGACGCTAACCGGTCCGTTCACCGTCTGCTCGGGTGCTCGGCGGATTGATCCGGGCCCGGTAGGGACGCAGCACCCAGTTGAGCCATTCGGCGCCGCGCTCGTCGTCGAGGTCGATCCGGGTGATCGGGTCCGGGTCGAAGATGTCGGCCTTGCAACGATCCGCGAACAGCACCACCAGCTGGTGGTCCGCTGCTCGTCGCGGAGGCCAGATGAAACCCGATGCCCACGGCGCCTGGGATCGGATCCAGCTCGCCCAACGCCGAGTCATCGGGTCATGTACTTCATCGGCATGGATCAGCCAGACATCCTGGGCGACCGCGGCGAGATCGGCCGCGCTCCGCAGACTGACCAGCTCCAGCTCCACGGCTGTGATGAGCGCAGTGGCGCATTGCCCGGCGACCGTGACGCGGCGCACCATCCGGTAACCGGTAGGGGACAACTCCACGCTACGTAAAAGAATGTCGGCCAGGATGGTCGCGGCGTCCGGGCTCGCGTGCAAGCCAGCGTAGGGATCGGCCGCGCTCCCGCGGAATCGTCCGTACTGGAACCGCCGATCGTCTTGATACCCGGTGAACTCCGTCGGATCCTTCGTGCGCCGGTGCACTCTCCACAACATCGTTTCCACCGGCAACAGGTACCGGTGTGGTGTGTCGAAGTATTCCGGAGGCGGTAGGTAATCAGGCATTCGTCACGCCTCCGCCTGTTCGCCGAGCGCCGCGTCGATCAGGTCCTGGTCGTCGATCTGCCCGATCAGTTCGGCCGGAACTCCCCGCAACCAGACATTGCCGCCCAGCCACCAGTCCGCGACTCCCCAAGGGTCGTCTCGCACGTTGAGGATTCGATTCACCTGTCGGACCAGATCCAGCAACCCGGTGTCGTCGAACTGAAAGGAAGGCCACTGGTGCCCCCCGTTCTCGCGGTCGAGTCGGATCAAGTCCGGGTCTCTCGGATTCTGACCGCGGTCGAGCATCTCTGCTTCGCTGAACGCATTCTCGGCCAGCAACCACTCGGTAGCACCCCGCATTATGTCGTCCATGGTGGGGAGTGGGTCGTCCGGTAGCGCCCGCTGGCGCAGCACGTCGGAGGACCTCAGCCAGGATGTCAGCTCTGCGACGCTTCGGGCTGACGTGGTCGCGCCCGCAGACCAGCGGTTCTCCGGCTGGCTGAGCGCGCGGCGGAACGGGTGTTGCATCGGCAGTGAATGACTGAGCAGCCCAGCGATCTGCTCGGCGATCTCGCCGGCGAAGTCGGGGACCGATTCTCTCACGAACTCGGCGACCAGGTCCAGGAGCTCAGCGAAGGTGTCGTCGCTGAGCTCCGCACGAATGGAGTCCCAGTCCGCAGCGAGCGTGTCGATAGCGTGATACAGACCCATCTCAGCCTCCCGACGCTCCACTGACCGAGCCAATCATCCGGTTACCTTGTGCTTGGCGATACTGGTTCGCGCAGCGTCCACAGCGGCCCGGTCCAATCCGCCGATCTGCAGGTCGAAGGTCAACTCTGCGCCGGAATCCGGTTCGTCCGCGTGCACGGTCAAGGTCCCGGTTTCCGACATGAAGAAGGTGACCTCGAACACGGCGCCAGCCGGTCGGCGGGCCGGCAACCCCGTCATCATGCCTTTTCCGATCAGTGTGTTGTGGCTCAGTTCGTCCGACTCCACCGAACCCTGCTGCTCCCACACCTCGATCTCCACCATCCGTTGATTGTCGACGCCGATCCCGAACGGGTACGGCCCGGTGTCGGCGGGCAGCGGGGTGTTGGCCCTGAGCAAGTGCACGATCATCTGCCGCGCAGCGAGCGGATCGGTCCGGGACAGTGGATCCCGGGGGTCGATCGCCTTGACGCCGAACGCTCTCGGCACCACAGTGGTCACTTTTTTCGCCGCGATAGCCTCAACTTGCTCAACACTCATGCCCAGGTGGTCGGCAGCGTCTTCGGCAGCCGCCCGCGAGATCCCGCCGATGGATGCCCGCGCGGTCTGCCGAGTCTGCCAGATGCGCGCGAACAACGCGGCTCCCTTGGCGACGGCAAGATCGGGTTCGTGCAAGCGGGCGTCGAGGCCCAGCCGTTTAACCAGCTGTCGGGCCACCACGGGCATCCTTGTCATGCCACCGACCAGAACGACGTCGTCGAAGCTGGTCACCCCTCTGCGCCGGGCGAGGCTGATCGTCCGTTCGGTGATCTCGACGACACGGTCGAGCAGGTCAGCGGTCAGTTCTTCCAGGGTGGCCCTGGTCAGTTCCAACCGGGCCACCGAACCGGCGAATCGCAGCTGGGTACGGCGGGACTCGGTGCGGCTCAGGTCCTTCTTGAGCTGTTCGGCGGTCACGGCGAGCCCCTGCATGAACTCCTCGTCGCCAGTCGGATCGAGCCGAGGGTGCTGGCTGGTGAAACCGGCGACCAGATGGTCACGGACTCGGTCATCCCAGTCCGCGCCGCCGAGCCGGGGGTCGCCGTCGGTGCAGACGACGTGGATGTCGTCGCCGTCGATGCGGATGACGGTGGTGTCGAACGTGCCGCCGCCGAGATCGCACACCAGCAGGTGCCGGACTCCTTGTTCGCCGGGCGAATCCTGCGTGTGCAGGGCCTGGTAGTGCAGCGCGGCGGCCACCGGCTCGGCGAGTATATCGAGCACTGTGAGTCCGGCGATCTCGCCGGCCTTGCGGGTGGCCTCTCGCTCGGCGATGCCGAAGTAGGCGGGCACCGTGATCACCACTTCGCGCACGGCCAGTTTGGAGTGCTCCTCCGTCGCTCTGACCAACTCCCGCAGGATCAAGGCCGAGATCTTCTCGGGCGAGTACTTCTGCCCGTGGTATTCCGCGACGACATCTCGTCGACCCATCTCGCGCTTGATCAGTTGAGCAGCCAGATGCGGGGCCAGCACGGCGGAACTCTTGGCCGCGTTGCCCACGATGACGTTGCCTCGCCCCTCGAAGTAGACGACCGATGGCGTGGTGTTCTCACCGATGGCACTGGGCACGACCATCGGCCGGCCCGACACGCCATCCACATAGGAGATGCAGGAGTGCGTCGTGCCGAGGTCGATGCCGAACGGCGTGGTCGGCGCGTCCTTCGGGTCGGTGCGCGGTGGCATCGCTGCAACCTTTCTGCCTAGCTTGTCATCGGCCTTGGTAGGTGAACGCGGCCCAGTTCGCCGTCTCGGTCAGGTCGAGTTGGGTCAACTGGTCGGCGAGCAAGCGCCCAAACCCTTTCGGTAGCGTGCGTCGCTTGTCGAGCATCCAGCGTTGCGCCGCACGCAGCGCTGTCGCCGGATCGTGATAGCCGCAGTTCAAGTAATGATGAAACATCACCATGAACAGCGCCGTGGGCGCGTCATCGACCGCCCATCGGGCGCCCACCACGCCGACACTGCCCGCGGCGAGGAACGCTGTCGCCAGGGTCAGAGCCTCGTCGTGTGCGCCGCCGGTCAGATCGCTGGCGCAGGCGGCGAGGATCACCAGGCCGCCTGCGGCGTCCACCGGTCGGTCCCGGGCCTGCTCCAGCATGTCGCGCACGTACAGCTTCGAGTCGCCGGCCAGTGCCAGGAAGGAGTTGATGGGTGGGTTGGCGACAGCGGCGTGGCAGCCCATGTGCAGCAGCGATGCACCGGCTGAGTGCTTGCTCGGCAACAGATCCCGGACACGGGTAGCGGTGGCCCTGTCGCCTCTGTTACGAGGGGCACCCAGGTAGGTTCCCGCCCGGTAGAAGCACCGGTGAATCACCGCGATCTCCTCGGAAGCGAAGACCAGCCCGCTACTCACCCGGACCACGGCGGGAGTGCTGGACCACGGCAGCGTGCGGCGCCGGGAGGTGTCGACGAACTGGCGAGCCGAGGAGGCGTAGGTGATCACCGCGTCCTGGCATGCATGGCGCCGCTCGCCGCCGGGCACGCGGCGCCGAGCGGCGTGCCACGGCACCATGCCCAGCTCGCCGAGCGGCACCAGGATCAGCCGGATCGGGTGCCCGCCCTGGGGGCGACCGAGCACGGACAGCACCTCACCCATGGCCGCGGTCCAGGCCCAGTCGCAGACATCGTTCAATCGCGCCTGCCAGTACTGCCGAGCTTTCTCCTCCTCAACCGACTCCGGTACCACGGCCTGCAGGGCGCGGTGAGCTCGGCGCAACGCGTCGAACACGGTGTCGGCATCGCAGCGCAATCCGGGTAGTTCCCGTGGCGCCACCGTGCCGTCCGCATGGACGATCATGGCCAGGCCGGGTCGTCCCTCGTCGGCGGGTAACAGGTAGATCAAGGCGCTGGACTCCGTAGCCGCCAGTGCCGCGGTGATATCGGCGACCGACGGCGGGTCCAGGAGCCGGCCATAGGTTTCGGTGCCTTCCACGGCCTCCACCACACGATGCCGCAGATCACTCGGGATGGCCACCTTGCCGCTACCCAGGTTCGCCATCAGCTCCGCGGCCGCGCGGGCGCGCCGATCCTGGCCTTTCGCATCACGCTCGTCACGGCCGAGATTCCACGGCAGCTCGCCGGTGCGCGACGTTCGGTTCGACGCAGCCTCCCACTCGGTCGCCAGGGCGGGGTACCCACCCTGACGCAACAACTCCGGGATGCCCGCGTCGATGGTGGCGAAATGCAGCACGATCGCCCGGCCGAGCTCCAGGGCTTGAACGGCGGTCTCGTTGCGCCCGGCGGCAAGACACCAACGGGCGACGTCCGCGGCCTCCCCACTGGCGGCGATGGCCGTGTCCACCGCACGCTCGGAGTTGTTCTGCAGCAGGACATCGTTGGCTCGTTCGCGCAACGCCTGTAGACCGGCTTCGACAGCGCGTTGCCGGTCCCTGCGGTGCGGATCGGCCCGCTCGTGATAGCAGTCGCCGAGCAGATTCAGGATCGGGGCGGTGTCCGCACCGTCGGGAGGGCTCTGCTGAATCAGGAGCTCGGCCTGCTCCAACCGGTCGATCGCATTGTTGAGATCGCGGGGACGGCGGAAGAGCTGGTACCTCATCCGCAAACTCATGCTCAGGCAGCCGAGTGCCGAGAGGCGTTCTTGCGCGGAAAGCTCGCGGGTGGCGCACACCCCGGCCAACATGGAGATCCCGCGATCGAGCGAGTGACGGTCCCTCGCCAGAAATGCCGGGCCGACTAACGCCATCGCAGCGATGCCGGTATCAAAAGCGTGGTCGAAGCGCTCTTCAGGCGCGTGGGCCGCCTTGGCTAGCAGGGGCTCGACGTGGACTCTCAAGATTTCGGGATTCACTGATGTGAGATCGACGTCGCGATCGACTGCCAGCCCATGCCCGTTCTGGACAAGCAGTAACGCATCGATATTCGCGGAGATCTCCCCGCGCAGATAATGATCTTCAGGAAGGATCTCGATGGCGGCAGTCATTTTCTCGATCGTTTGGTCGAGGAGCACCGGGTCTAGGTTGTGTCGATTGCGTGCGAGCTTGGCCGAGGCCGCCAGATAGTCACCGAGTGCGCGCATCGTGTGGCGTAGCCTGGTCGACTCGGGGTCCTCGTCTACCGGCGCAAGCTCCGCGTATCCGCTGTAGAACTCGGCCGCGTCGTAGTTCTCCAGGTCACCGCCCAGTAAGGCTCGACCATAGAACAACCCCCCGAGGCCTGGACCGATCATGCCACGGAGCTGGTGTCCTTCCGGGGCAGCCTCGATCGCCTTCTTCAGCAGGCCGACTCCGGAATCAATCAGGTCCATGTCGTGTTCAATTACGCCCTGAAACCCATTCAACACGCCGAGCATGAAGTGATTCAGCGAGTCGTTGACGTCGTCGGCAGCGGGACGTTCGATCGCTCGGTTCAGCATCTCCCGGACCATGTCGAATGAAACCGCAGGCCTGTTCAACGTCATGCCGTTGAACAGCAACGCGCTAGCCTTTGTCAATGCGCGGGCCCGATCTGGATGGTCGTCTGGTAATTCCGTCAGGAGCCGCTCCATCGTGGCGAGGCGGGTCGAGCTCTCGTCCGCCGAGTCGGCCGGACCGATGGTGCCGACCAGCGCACCCAGTAGGTTGTGCATCACGGCGCGCAGCGGATGGTCCGGGTCCAGCGCCGCGACTGCTTCAGTGACCAGATCGGTCGCGGCGGCCGCCCCGGCACGGTCGCCGCTGCGATGGGTTAGTTCGGCCCGCAGGCCGCTCTTGAGAATGGCCAGCTCGTTCGCTACGCCGCAGTCGGCGAACTCAGGGGTCGCGTCATCGAGCCACTTCACCGCATCGTTGAGCTCGGCGGTCGATACGTCGTCACCTTTCGTGCCGTGATGCGTGAGCGTTCCGGCCCGCAGCCCGCGCACCAGCATCGAAAGCTGCGGATCCGCCGCCGCGGACTCGGACATCGCGTCGAGATGGCGTCGCACGGCGTGGGCGGTGTCCGCACCGTTGCCGGTGCCGAGCGAGGCGATCATGTCCCGGAGGCGGGCCGGCCCGTCGGCGTTGAGCAGTTCCGGACCGCGACGTAACCCCGCCGGCGCGGTGCGCAGGTAGTGGAGCAGGGCCAGAGTCAGATGGCAGCCATCAGCCTGCTCGGTCGAGGTGTCAGGGTGGCTGGTCAGCGCGCTCAACTCGGCGACGGCCACGTCGCGGTCCGCCGCGTCGCCACCCTGGTTGAGGTAACGGAATGCCCGCACCATCCCCAACCGGAAACGGACCAACCAGGAATCCGCCGAATCCTCCGCTGTGGTGAGCGCGCCCCGGGCGAGGGTGAGCTCCTCGACCGCCTCCGCGAAGTCCTCGTCGGACGATTCCGCTACAGCATGTAGGACGCGATACGCGAGCATGAGGCCGAGCCGGGTGGCCAGTTCGGGACGTCCAGAGTGATCATCGCCGATCAGCTCACGCAGCTCGTGCAGGCAAGTGATCGCCTGGTCCAGGTCATCCGGCGCGGTTTCGGTCTGCTGGTCGTGGCGCGCAGCGAAGTCGACACCGAGCTGGTAGAGCACCTCGGCCCTGTCCTCGTCCACTGCGGTGAGGACGCCAAGGATCTGCTGCTCGTACCCGATCGCGGCGGACAGGTCGTCGAGCTCCCCCAGGCCGTTGAAGCGCAGACGCAGCAGATCGACCAGCTGCAGCACGGCCTCCAGCTCGATGCTGATGAACTGGTCGGTGACGCCTGCCTCAGCGGCGCTCTTCAGTGCCTGCTGAAGACAGCTGATCGCCTCACCCAGAGGGAGCTGGAGCTGGTCCTCCGGTGTCCCGCCGTCCTCCAGCAAAGCCTGGAAACGCCAGGTCAGCTTCTGTCCGAGGTCGACGAGAATCGTCGCACGCACCTCCGGATGCTCATCGGCAGCCAACTCGACGGCGACCTTCAACAGCTCGATTGGCTCGTCTGCGTCGGTGGCCACCGGGGCGCGCGTCTCGTCGACGTCAGCCCGCTCTACCAGTGCATCAGCAAGCTCGATATGCGCCTGAATGTCCTGAGGCGAGGCCGCGACCTGGCGACGAAGTGTCGTGATGACATCGTCAATCGTCGGCGGGTCGTCGACATCATCCGTGGTCATCAAGGTGTCCCCGTGAGCGCGCCCGCGTGCTGGATCATCGTGAAAGAGTCCTTGTCGAGTCGAAAGCCCGGTTTCGGAGGCTGCACTCGCGGACTTGCGGAAAACTGCCGATGACAGTACCTCGCCTTCGCTGGCTACTCGCAGGGCCCGTGCTGCGAGCAGCTCGCTCGTCATCAGCTGGGCAGACCCGCAGAACGCCTTGAGGACCTCGTTTCGCAGGAGCATGGAGAGCCAAAAGGAAGGGCGAATCTCTCCGACTGGTCGCACCGTTGAGCTGCCAGATCGGTGGGACATCACTGGCGGTCCGACGAACGCGCACGTGCGGTCCGTACACTGCGGCCGTGTCCATGGTCGACGCCGTGCTCATCCGGATCCCGCAGCCTTACCGCGACATCGCTGTCCAGCATCGCGAACTGGTGAAGTTCGCTGTCGTAGGTGGGATCACCTACATCCTGGACATCACGCTGTTCACCCTGCTCAAGACGACGGTCCTGGAGCCGAAGCCGGTCACTGCCAAGATCGTTGCGGTGCTGGTGGCGACGATCGCGTCCTACCTACTCAACCGGGAGTGGTCCTTCCGCACCCGGGGCGGTCGGGAACGGCGGCACGAGGCCTCGTTGTTCTTCATGGTCTGTGGCATCGGACTGGTGATCAACGCTGCGCCACTGTGGATCTCACGGTATGTACTGGACCTCCAGGTGCCGGAGGTAAGCCTGCTCGCTCAGGAGGCCGCCGACTTCGCCAGTGCCAACGTGATCGGGACGTTGCTGGCGATGGTCTTCCGGTGGTGGGCCTTCCGCAGGTACGTCTTCCCCGACCAGAACGTGCGCCGCCAGGTGCCGGTCGGCTAAGTCAACGCACCACACCGGTACCCGGCCGGGCGGGCCCGGGTAGCTCCTCGCCGCGCGGTACCCGCAGGTAGACGGCGAATCTGGCGGGCCGCGCCGAGCTGAGTTCGAGGCGTCCGCCGTCGGCCTCGACCAGCGCCCTGGCTAGCGCGAGCCCGACGCCGGTGGAGGACGCACCCGAGATCCCCCGGTCGAAGACGTGTGCGGCCAAGTTCTCGGGCACGCCCTCGCCCCCGTCACTGACCTCCACCACGACCATCCGGTCTGGTCCGGCTCCGGTCCACCGGGCGGACAGCGTCACCACGCCGGCGCCGTGCCGCAGCGCGTTGTCGATCAGCACTCCGAGCGCCTCGCGCAGCCGGCCAGGCGTGACCCGGGCGACCAGCTCGTCGGCTACCCGCAGCCGCAGCGGTCGCCGGCCTGCGTCGGCCTGTGGCTTCCAGTCGGCGACCACCCCGCCGAGCAGTTCGCCCAGCGCCACCGGCTCGGCGGTGGCGGCTCGGGCCTCTTCAGTGGCCCGCAACAGGTCATCGAGTACCGCACCGAGCCGCTCGGCTTGCTCCAGCGCCGCCTCGGCCTCCGCGGCGGTAGCCGGATCAGGGTGAGTGGCCAGCTCGTCCAGTCGTAGTAGCAGCGCGGTGAGCCGGCTGCGCAGCTGATGCGACACGTCGCCGACGAGGTCGCGCTCCCGGGCGATGAGCTCGGCCAGCGCGGCCGCTGAGGTGTCCAGCAGCTCCGCGACCCGATCGAGCTCCGGGATGCCGTGCCTGGCCGGCGCGGGGCGGAAGTCGCCCATCCCCAGCCGGGTGGCCCGGTCGGCGAGGTCCTCCAACGGCCCCGCCAACCGCCGCGCGGTGACGGTGGCGATGGCTGCCCCGATCCCCACCGACAACCCCATGAGCAGGGCAACCATCGCGACCGCTTGCAGCTGATCGCCGCGCATCCCGCCGCCGGGTACCGCCAACCGGACGATGCCATGCTGCCCCAGCGCCAGCGACTCCACCACCGCGCCGGGACCCGGATCGGGGCCGATCACCGAGTGACCGGTCAGGGGTGAGTCCACCACCAGCTGCCCGCCGGGCGGGAGCGCTCGGGCGATCGAGCCCAGACCTGCCGACGGATCCAGCGACCTCTGATCGTCCAGCCGGACCACCACCTGCGCCAACCGGGCCAGCAGGTGGGCCCGAGTGGCGTGTTCCGCGAGCCGCCAGGAGGCGAACGCCAGCGGGCCGCCCAGCACAAGACCGGTGATCGCCACCGCGATCAGCGTGGACTGCAGGATCCTCCACCGCACGTCGGCACGCTACGCCGGTTACCGGGCACTTCTACAGCGCGTCAAATCGGAACCCGACTCCCCGGACGGTGGCGATCCGGCTGCCACCGATCTTGCGGCGTAGCCATGACATATGCATATCCAGCGTCTTGGTGTTCTTCAGTTCCAGTCCCTTCCACACCTCACGCAGGATCTCCTCCCGGCTGACCACCTGACCCGACCGGGACAGTAGTACCCGCAGCAGCTCGAACTCCTTGTTCGCCAGGCCGACCTCAGTACCGTCGATGAGCACCCGGCGCCCGGCGACGTCCATCCGCACCCCGCCCACCTCCAGCGCGTCCGGCACGCTCCGGCGCAGCAGAGCGCGCACTCTGGCGAGCAGCTCAGCCAGGCGGAACGGCTTGGCGACGTAGTCGTCGGCGCCGGCGTCGAGCCCGACGACGAAGTCCACCTCGTCGGTTCGGGCGGTGAGCATCAGAACCGGGACGTCCGGGCGCACCCGACGCAGCCGCCGGCAGACGTCCAGCCCATCCATCCCCGGCAGCCCGAGGTCGAGCACCAGTAGGTCGACCTCCTCGTCGTCGGCGCGGGCCAGCGCGGTATGGCCGTCACCGACTACCACCACCTCGTGGCCCTCCCGCTGCAAGGCGCGAGACAGCGGCACGGCGATGCCGGTGTCATCCTCGACGAGCAGCACGGTGGCCACCCCATCAGAGTAGAGGGACGTGGCAACCTGTCCAGCTATGACCGACCTCACCGGCGATCTCGCCCTAGCCCTGACTCTGGCCGACACCGCGGACCGGATCACGATGGAGCGGGCGGGCGCGGCGGATCTGCGGGTCGAAGCCAAACCCGACCGGAGCCCCGTCAGCGACGCCGACCTGGCCGTCGAGGACGCGATGCGCGCGGTGCTGCGGGCCCAACGGTCGCAGGACGCGGTGATCGGTGAGGAGCGCGGCGGCGCCCCGTCTGCTGATCCCAGTCGGGCCTGGCTGCTGGACCCGATCGACGGGACGAAGAACTTCCTGCGTGGCGTGCCGGTCTGGGCGACCCTCATCGCGCTCGTCGAGGACGGCGAGCCGGCGGTCGGGGTGATCAGCGCACCGGCGCTGCGGCGTCGCTGGTGGGCCGCCACCGGGGCGGGTGCCCACACCCGAGACCCGGACGGGACCAGCCGGGCCATCACGGTGTCCGGGGTCGGTGACCTCGCCGACGCCTACCTCTCCACCACCGATCTGGGCAGTTGGACGAGGCACCGCAGCCGGGAGTCTTACCTCTCGTTGGTGGATGCAACCTGGGAGAGCCGGGCCTTCGGCGACTTCTGGCAGCACTGCCTCGTCGCCGAGGGGGCGATCGACCTCGCCGCCGAGCCGATCGTCAACCCCTGGGATGTGGCCGCCGTCCAGGTGTTGGTGCAGCAGGCCGGCGGCCGGTTCACCGACCTCGACGGGGTCGCTCGATACGACGGCGGTACGGCGCTGTCATCCAACGGGCTGCTGCACGACGCCGCATTGGCGCTGTTGCAGCCCTGACCGGCTACGGGACGTTCTTCTAGCACCTGACAAGGAAAAGTCCCCCGATACGCACCTACGGGTGGCGGCTGCCGCGGGGAGGGCCGGGGTCAGGTGCCGACGTAGGCCGCGAGGTGCTCGCCGGTGATGGTGCCGCTGGCGCTTCAGGATCTCGACGCTGACGTCTTTGAGGTTGTTCTCGCCCGCGCCCTGCACGCGGATCAGATCGTGGCTGTCGGCAACGTGCAGCGCAGGCAACTGCGTGTCCGTCCTCGTGGCCATGCTCACCGTGTCTCCATCTGTCAGGCGGGACGCCTTCGCGGTCTCCGCCGGCGTCGCCTGGCTCGATCCGACCAGCTTCGAGCAGTGCGTCTGATTCTCCTCGCTTCAGCCCGTGGAGCCTCTGGATCTGCCACCGTGACGGAGTGCGCTACAAGTCGGCCAGCCGGGCGATGTAGACGTTGGCCCAGGTGACCGCGGGGGTGAGGTCGGGTAGCACGTCGAGGCCCTCGGCGGCCTGGTTGTAGAGGCCGGGCCAGGCCGGTCCGGGTCGGACCGCGGCGGGCCAGAGATGCTGCTGGCGGAAGGCGAACAGGCGGCGCACGGTCGCGGCGACGATGCGGTCGTCGGCGGCGTCGGCCATGAGCTGGAGATCGACGAGATCGTGGGCGCGTTCGTTGCCCGGCTCGGTACACGCATGCAGCTTCTGGGCGATCTGGTGGTGCAGGGGTAGGACGGGCACGGGATGCGGGGCGCCCAGGCCGAGTTCGGCGAACAGCTCGACGACCTCGGCCGACAGTTCCCGCTCGGGTTCCTCGCGGGTCGTGGCCTCCAGCTCGTCGTAGCCGACCTCGACGTCGATCGTCGCGAACGGGCGTCGGTGGAACGTCAGCTTCACGACCAGCGGCCGCATCACGTAGGCGATCGGCACCCGCGCCGGAGGCCGTTGGCGTCCCTCGACGGCGGTGCCGCTGAACCCGCCCCAGCCCGGGACGAGGTTCGCGTGCAGTTCGGTGAGGAACGCGGTGCGGTCACCACGGAAGGCGGTGTCCAGGTCGGGGGTCTGGCGAGTCATCTGGTCACCGAAACGGAGCTTGAGCCCGGTGCCGCCCTTGACCGCGCAGGCGGGCAGCATCTGGGCGAGCGCGACGTTGGCGACCAGCGACTGCAGCCGCTTCACCGTCGAGGCGCGAGCTGCGGCGGCCCTGCCGATGCGGCGCTGTAGCTCGTTGACGCTGCCGGGGTCGCGGCGCCCTCCCTGGGTCACGTCGTCACCAGATCGGCGATCACGCCGGCTTCCTGTCCAGGGCTGAGCAGGCCGCGGGCTGCGGCGGTCCGCGTGGCGTCGATCAGCCTCTCTGTCATGACACGTCCCCGCGCTGCGCGGAGGGCAGCCTCGATGGTCATCGCCGGTATTCCCTCGATGTAGCCGCAGTCCCCGTCGGGGATGACCCGTTGGATGACCTCGACGGTGACGGGGAGTTTGGCGCGCATCCGTCGCGGGGTCACGACGCGGATGCGGCGCAGGTTCACCTGCGCGAGATCGAGGGCGGCCAGGACGGACTCGTCGGCCAGGACCGCCCCCTCGCCGGCCATGGCGACGGCTTCGGCGAACTCGTCGAGCCGCCCGGTCGGCGCCTCGAGCATCCGGTACACCCCGTGCCCGAGGTGGGCCAGCGCGCCTCGCGCAGCCAGCTTGCGCAGCTCGACCGCGGGCACGCCCGCAGCCTGCGCATCGCGCGTGGTCACCACGCCGTGCGTGTCGAACGCGAGCTCCCGCAGCTGTTGCCGGTACGTCACCTCACACCTCCTGTCATAAACGTATCATTATGGGTACGTCTATGACAGATAGCCCTCCGGCGAGGGCGAAAAAGTACCTATAGCGGTACGTTTTCGACTCCACGCCATAGGAATCCGGGTTCGGTCGGGACCCCGGTTTGCGCGGTGGAGCGCAACGCAGGCGACGGGGCGTCGGCACTCATCGGTCCTGAAGCAGCCCGAGGACGTTGCCATCGGGGTCGGTGACGGTGGCCACCAGGCGGCCACCACCGGCGTCGTGCGCGGGCTCCTTCACGGTGCCGTCTGTGCAGGTCATGACTGCGATCGCCGGACGGCTCAGCGCAGCTCCTGGATGCGGATCAGGTCGCCCGCGGGATCGCGGACGGCGCAGTCGCGAACGCCGTACGGCTGCTCGGTCGGCTCCTGGACGACCTCGGCGCCGCTGGCCTGCACCCGCTCGAAGATGCCGTCGAGGTCGGCGGTGGCCAGGAGGATGACGGCATAGCTGCCCTCGGGCGAGCGCCTCTCGACGGCACGGACCACGAGAGCCACGAGGCCCTGGCCTTCTTCATCCGGCGCTACATCGCCTGGCGCAACCGGCACGCGCAGGATCGAATGCTGCGTGAGGTGGTCAAGCGCGCAACGTAACGGCATCGCTTTCAACCGACGTGGCCGCCGCGCAGGCATGACGCTGCTGTGTGTGCCCTGACTTGAGCCCATCACTCACCGGCTCTTGCCCGCCGGGCAACCGGCAGGTAAGGATATGTGCATGCGGCGTGGCGTTCTCGAGCAGTTCTGGCCGAGCCGGCGCATGCACGCTTTCGACGAGTTCTGTAGGTAGGCCGCGCGTCGGTCGCATGGCTTTCCCGCCTCGCGCGGCCGATCCCCGGTACCCACATTCCTCCCCGCACACCAGGAGAATCTGTGTCCGTTACCGACGACCTGCTCGCCAACAACTCCCGCTACGCCGAGTCCTTCTCCGGCCCGCTGCCCATGCCGCCCGGCAAGCACGTCGCCGTCGTGGCCTGCATGGACGCCCGCCTGGACGTCTACCGCATCCTGGGCCTCAACGAGGGCGAGGCGCACGTGATCCGCAACGCCGGAGGTGTGATCACCGACGACGAGATCCGTTCGCTGGCGATCAGCCAGCGGCTGCTCGGCACTCAGGAGATCATCCTCATCCACCACACCGACTGCGGGATGCTCACCTTCACCGACGACCAGTTCAAGAAGTCGATTCAGGACGAAACCGGCATCAAGCCGGCGTGGGGCGCCGAGGCCTTCCCAGACCTCGATGAGGACGTCCGGCAGTCGATTGCCCGGATCAAGGCGAGCCCGTTCGTGCCGCACCAGAACCAGATCCGCGGGTTCGTCTTCGACGTCGCAACAGGCAAGCTCAACGAGGTCGTGTGACCCGGTAGCCCTTCAAGTACCACCAACCCCGGTCCCGGAAGTCTGTAACGACGGCCAACCTCTGCTGGAATCTCAACGGGGTTGGCCGTCGTTATGAGCGGTGTCCTGGGGGGTTGGTAGTCCTTGAAGGGCCACCAATGGCGGTGACCACTCGGGATGGCGAGGGGCGGCCGAGCTGGTCGGCCATCCAGAGGCTGGTCTGCACCAGGGCGTCGAGATCGACCCCGTGCTCGATACCGAGCCCGTCGAGCATCCACACCAGGTCCTCGGTGGCGAGGTTGCCAGTGGCAGACTCAGCGTAGGGGCAACCACCCAGCCCACCGGCCGAGGCGTCCACGCAGCTGACCCCGGCACGCAGGGCGGCCAGGGTGTTGGACAGCGCCTGGCCGTACGTGTCGTGGAAGTGCACCGCGAGAACGTCGGTCCCGACGCCGGTCCGGATGAACCCGTCGAGCAACGCGACGACGTGACCCGGGGTGGCCACCCCGATGGTGTCGCCCAGGGAAAGCTGATCGCAGCCCAGGTCGAGCAACCTGCGCCCGACATCGATGACCTGGTCGACGGCCACGGCGCCCTCCCAGGGGTCGCCGAAGCACATCGAGACGTACGCCCGCACTCGGAGGCCCTCGGCCAAAGCCCGGCGCACAACCGGCGCGAACATCGCGAACTGCGCGTCGAGGTCACGGTTGAGGTTGCGTCGGGCGAAGCTGTCGGTGGCTGAGGCGAAGATCGCGACATCGGCGACGCCTACCGCCAGCGCCCGATCCAGGCCCCGCTCATTGGGCACCAGCACGGGGTAGCGCACGCCGGGGCGCGGCACCAGCAGCTCGAGCAGCTCCGAGGCGTCGGCCAGCTGCGGCACCCACTGCGGGTGCGCGAAGCTGGTCGCCTCCACAATTCGCAACCCAGCCCCGGCCAACCGGTCCAGGAACTCGGCCTTGACCGCGACGGGAACCACCGCCGGCTCGTTCTGCAAGCCGTCGCGCGCCCCGACTTCCCAGATCGTCACCCGCTCTGGCAGCCCGGCCGCCGGGTGCCGGTCGGGTAGGCCGACGCCCCTGGCGGTCACGTCGCGGAAGGTCCCGGGTTCATCTCGTAGTCCAGCAGTGAGTGCACCCGTTCGACCTGCGGGATGTCGTCGAACTCCAACGGCTCGTCGGAGGCCGACTCGACGATCAGCGTGCCGCAGCCCAGGATCCGGTCGATGAAGGAATGCCGGAACTGCACCGTGTTTATCCGGTTGATCGGGATGTCGATGCCGCTGCGGGACAGCACCCCCTCCCGGACCATCAGCCGTCTGGTGGTGAGCACGAAATGGGTAGTACGCCAGCGCAGCAGCGGCGCCACGGTCAGCCACAGCACAGCGATACCACCGAGCACCGCAAGCCCGATCCACCCGTAGAGCTGCCAGGAAGTCCCAGCGATCAGCGCGGCGACGTACGAACCGAGCCCGACGATGATCAGCAAGGCCAGCACCGGCAGCACCAGCATCTTCCAGTGCGGATGCTTGTGGACCAGCACCGCCTCGTCGCCCCGCAGCAGATCCTTTGGGTAGGGCAAGACTCCTCCTCGTCGCCACTGATCACGGTACCGCTGCGGGGGCGACCGAGCGGGCCGGTACAGTCCCGGCGCGCAGGTCTCAGTGTGCAACGGCGGAACCGGCGCGGTGCGCTGGAAGGACCCGGCAACCGGTCGCATCGAGGCGCGTACCGTGCTGACCCGGTCGATGGCGCACGCCTTCGGAGAAAGTTGAGATCAATGATGCACAACCCGAGTCCCGACTTCGCCGGGATGGACCCGGGCCAGGCAGGCCAGGGCCTGAGCGAGTGGGCCGAGCAGCTCCAACGAAAGGCCGAGACATACCGCGGCCTGCAGCGCGAGATGTCCCAGCCGGCGGTGACCGAGACTTCGGCCGATGGCATGGTCCGAGTCAGCGTGGACGCCCAGGGCATACCCACCGAGCTGACCCTCACCGACCGGGCCAGAGCCGGGGACCCGGCCCGATTGTCCGCAGAGCTGATGACCTGCCTGCGCCGCGCCCACAGCACGCTGGCCGCGCAGCTGCAGGATCTGATGGCCGCATCGGTCCCGGACAGCGGCGACGATGCCGCCGCGCGGATCGTGGCGAGCTATCGCGACTGCTTCCCGGACATCCCCGAGGGGCCGGCCGCTGCGCATGATCGCCGTAGGCGCCCGCCGGATGACGACGATCTGAGCCAGTCCTCCTACCTCCGCTGACCAGGAGATCCGACGCCCATGGGCCACAGTTTTCCCGTCGATACCGACCAACTCCGAGCTCAGCGCTCTGGTCGAGAGCAAGCCCGCCGAGGTTGCGTCGTGAGGCGCGGTGTGGCGACGGCCATCCTCATGGGAGTGCTCGCGGCCGGCTGCGGTGCCCAGACGCCGGCGCCGGCGCCCGCGCCCCCAGCGCCACCTGCGGTGGCCAATGCCAACGGGGTCGATATGTGCACCATCCTGACCGGACCCGAGCTGACCGCATTGGGGGTGCAGCTGGATACCGGAAAGCAGTTCAGTCAGGGCGGGGTGGTCGGCTGCCGGTGGCGGGGCACGTCCTTCACGCTGAGCCTGGAGCGGGACAACGCCACCCTGGCCGGGTATCAAGCTCACCGGCAGGATCCGAAGTTCTTCAACTTCATGGACAACAGCGTGAACGGTCGAGCCGGCGCCCATTTCGGGGTTGTGCCCAACGGCTCGCAGTGCGCCCAGTTGATAGATGGCGGATCGGTATCACTGTCGGTGAGTGTGGTGGTGCCGGCAAACGCCGCTCCCCCGCCGATCGAGCCGTGCGCCCAGGCGTTGCGGATCGCCCAGATGATCGAGCCTCGGTTACCGAAAGCAGCGAAATAACCGCGTGACGCTCGGGCGGGACCCGCGCAGGATAACCTCAATGCCGGACCCTGACCTGCCGGCGGAGTCGCGAACAGGAGAGGTTCCATGACCCGACTCAGCCAGTCTGTCGACCATGTCACTGTCCTGCTCACGCGCGAGGACCTGGCGACCGACGCCGCCGTGCGTGAGCTGCTGGAGTTGACCACGCAGCGGCGCGGCCTGGACCTGTCCGACCTGGCTCCGACCGAGCAGGCCACGTTGATCGCCGAACGTTCCCAGGAGCTCCAACCGTCAGCTGACGCCCTGGCGCAGCGGATAGCGCAGGCCGAGGCGAAGTCGCGGCCGTTCGTCGCGAAGTTCGGCATCGATCCGACCGGCCACGAGGTCCACCTCGGGCACGCGGTACCGATGCTCATCCTGAGCCGGTTCCAGCGGATGGGCCATCAGGTGGTGTTCATCGTCGGTGACGTCACGGCCAAGATCGGCGATCCGTCTGGTCGCTCAGACGACCGCCCCGCGCTCACCGACACCGACATCGCCCGCAACCTCACCACCTACCGTCAGCAGGTCACCCCGTTCTTCGACTTCAACCGAGCCCAGTTCCGCCACAACGGCGACTGGCTGCGGGAGATCAAGCTTCCCCGGCTGATCGAGATCATCGCGCAGATCCCGGTCTCGATGCCGCTGCAACGCGAGGACTTCCGCAAACGGTTGGACACCGGTCAGGGTCTGTCACTGGCCGAGTTGCTGTACTCGGTGGTGATGGCGCTGGACTCGGTCGAGATCAACACCGACCTGGAGGTCGGCGGGATCGATCAGTTCCTCAACATGCAGATGTGTCGCAAGGTCATGGACGTGTGCGGCCAGATCCCGGAACTGGTGGTCGCGACCTCGCTCATCGAGGGCACGGACGGGACCGGGGCGAAGATGTCGAAGTCCAAGGGCAACTACGTTGCCTTGACCGCCCCCGCGGGCGAGATCTTCGGTAAGATCATGTCGGTACCCGATCGCCTGGTCGAGCCGTACTTCCGGGCGCTGAGCGAGTGGCGTGGCGCCGAACTCGCCGTCACCGGCGAGCGGCTGGTGGCCGGGTCGCTGCATCCGATGGACCTGAAGAAGATCCTGGCGGGCGAGGTCACGGCCGCGATCCACGGCGTGGACGCGGCCATGAAAGCTCGCGACGAGTTCGTCGCCCGGTTCTCCAAGCGCACCTTCGCCGACGTCGAAGATCTTCCCTCGATCGCCGATCTCGGCCAGACCGTCAACGACATCGTCAAGGCGCTGGGCTTCGCCAAGAGCAACGGCGATGTCCGCCGCGTCGCCGAACAGAACGGTCTGCGCATCGTCGTCGAGTCCGACGCCGGTCAGAACCAGATCACGCTGACCGCCGACGAGGCTCGCGAACCGCTCGCGTCGGTGCTCAAAAACAAGGTCGATGGACGATCCGGGGACTATTTCCTGAAGGTCGGCCGCAAACTTGCCCGCATCCACGGTTCTTGAACTATAACCAGCCACGGTCCTCGGCGATGCGTACCGCCTCAGCGCGGGTTCGCGCGCCGGTCTTGCCGATCGCCGCGGACAGATGGTTGCGCACCGTCCCGGCGGACAGGTGCAGGCGCCGGGACAGATCGGCGACCGTGCCCCCGTCTGCGGCGGCCACGAGCACCTCGTGCTCCCGGCCGGTCAGCGGGCTGGTGCCGCTGGTCAGCGACTCCGCGGCCAGGGTCGGATCGACCACCCGCAGTCCTGCGTGCACCCGGCGCACCGCGTCTACCAGTTGCTCGGGCGGCGCGTCCTTGACGATGAACCCGGCCGCACCTGAAGCCATGGCGCGGGCCAGGTACCCGGGGCGTCCGAAGGTGGTGCAGATGAGCACCCGGCAGGTGGGCAGCTCGGCACGCAGCGCCGCAGCGGCGGCCAGACCGTCGCCGCCGGGCATCTGTACGTCGATCAGCGCGACGTCGGGGCGGGTGCGGCGGGCTACCGGGACCACCTCGTCGCCGCTGCCGACCTCGGCGACGACCGTGATGTCGGGTTCCAGCCCGAGCATGGCGGCCAGCGCGCCGCGGACCAGCGCCTGGTCGTCGGCGACCAGGACCTTGATCATGCGGTGGCCCGCAACCGGAACCCACCGCCGGGCAACCGGCCGGCTTCCAGGGTGGCGCCCAGCGGAGCCAGCCGTTCCCGCAGACCGGCCAGGCCGCTGCCGGACCCGTTGGGCTCCCCGCCGCTGCCGTCGTCTCGGACCTCCAGCCAGGACGGCCCCAACCGCACCTCGCAGCGGCGGGCGTCGCTGTGCCGCACCACGTTGGTGATCGCCTCGCGCAGCACGTAGGCGAACGGTTCGTGGTACTGCGGCGCGAGGTTGTCGACCGCATGGGGCAGGTCCGCGGTGATGCCGGCGGCGGCCAGTACCGCGCGGGCGCTGGCCAGCTCAGCCGGCAGCGAGGCCTCGCGCCGCGCGGAGACGGTGGCCCGCACCTCGGAGAGCACCTGCCGGCTCAGCCGCTCGACGTCGCTGACCTCGGTGATCGCTCGCTCGGTATCGCCGGCCTCCAGGAGCCGGCGAGCCAGGCCGGCCTTGACGGTGATGGTGGTCAGGCCGTGCCCGAGGACGTCGTGCAGGTCACGGGTCACCCGCGCCCGCTCCTCGGTCACAGCCAGCTCGGCGACCCGCTCCCGAGCCTCCCGCAGCCGGGCGATCGCCCGGACCAGGCTGCGGCTTGCGGTGCAGCATGTCCACGGTGGTCGATTTGCCCGCGCCGTTGGGCCCGAGCAGCGCCACCACCTCGCCGGGCGCGATCAGCAGGTCCACCCCGTCCACCGCCTGCACCGGCCCGTATCGCTTGCGCAGGCCGGTCAGCCGGACAGCGCCGTGCTCGTTCATCGTCATGGCTCCAGCCTCCATCCCGGTAGAGGGTGGTGGCGCAGGGCGCATGTCACCGACCCGCCATGACATCCGTCAGGTCACGGGCTGCGGCAGATGGCGGTCGCCGGTGTGATCACGGTTTGTGTGCCTCAGGTGACAAACCATGTCGCCTGAGGCACACAAGACGCGATCACGCCCCGCTGGTGAGCCGAACGTGGGTCACGTCACCGACCGACAGTGCCCGCCGCTGCTCACCTGACAGGACCACCAACCGGCCTTCGGCGTCGACGTCCACCGCGGTTCCGGTGAGCTCGAGCTGGCCCGGCAGCTCCACCCGGACCTGTTCGCCCAGAGTCGCGCATCGTTGCTGGTAGGCCTCCCGCAGGCCGGAGGTGATCGGGTCGCCCCTGTGCCGGCACCACTGCCGTAGCTCGCTGTCCAGGGCGCGCAGCAGAGCTCGTAGCAGCGGGTCGCGGTCGGTGCAGGCGGCCTGCTCGATGGCCAACGAGGTCGCGTCGGGCACTGGCAGCTCATCGGGGCGCAGCGTCACGTTGAGCCCGATGCCCACGACGACCGCGGCGCTGTTGTTCGACGATGGTGGCACTACCTCGGCCAGGATCCCCGCTGCTTTGCGCAGGTGGGCGCCGAGCAGCAGATCGTTGGGCCATTTCAGGGCCGCGGGGATCTCGCCCAGCGTGCTCACTGTCCGGCACAACACCACACCCACCAGCAACGGGAGCCAACTCCACCGGGCCTGCGGCACCTCGGCAGGCCGTAGCAGCACCGACAGCGCCAATCCCGACCGAGCGGGCGCCACCCAGCTGCGGGCGGCCCGGCCACGCCCGGCGCTCTGGTGTTCGGCGACCAGCACGGTGCGATCCGGCGCTCCAGCGCGGGCCGCGGCCGCCAGGGCGGTATTCGTCGACGGCACAGTGTCAACGACATCCAGCGCCGCATAAGGCCCGGCCGGCGCCAGGAGAGATCGCCGCAGCGCGTCCGCCCGCAGCGGCGGTCGCTCAAGATCGGTCCACACGTGCGCAGACGCTACCTCTAGGGTCGGCCGCCATGGAGCCGGACATCCACACCACCGCGGGCAAGCTCGCCGACCTGCTGCGCCGCAACGAGGAGGCGGTGCACGCCGGATCCGCCCGCGCCGCGGCGCGCCAGCACGCCAAAGGCCGCAAGACCGCCCGCGAGCGGATCGACCTGCTGCTCGACACTGGGTCATTCATCGAGCTGGACGAGTTGGCTCGGCATCGCAGCACCAACTTCGGACAGCAGGCCAACCGGCCCTACGGCGACGGCGTCATCACCGGCTACGGCACCATCGACAACCGGCCGGTGTGCGTGTTCAGCCAGGACGCCGCCCTCTTCGGCGGCAGCCTGGGCGAGGTGTACGGCGAGAAGATCGTCAAGGTGATGGACCTGGCGATGCGGACCGGCTGCCCGATCATCGGGATCAACGAGGGCGGCGGCGCCCGGATCCAGGAGGGCGTGGTCTCGCTGGCCCTCTACGGCGAGATCTTCCTGCGCAATACCCACGCCTCCGGGGTGATCCCGCAGATCTCGCTGATCATGGGCTCGTGCGCGGGCGGTCACGTCTACTCCCCCGCGCTGACCGACTTCACGGTGATGGTCGACCAGACCTCGGCCATGTTCATCACCGGACCGGATGTGATCAGGACGGTGACCGGTGAGCAGGTCGGCTTCGAGGAGCTCGGCGGCGGGCGCACGCACAACACGAAGTCGGGCAACGCGCACTACCTCGGCACCGACGAGGAAGACGCGCTGTCCTACGTCAAAGAGCTGCTGTCGTTCCTGCCGTCGAACAACCTGTCCGAACCGCCGCGCTTCGACGCGCCCGACCTGTCCCACGGCGCGGTGGCAGACACGCTCACGGACTCCGACCGGGAGCTGGACACGCTGATCCCGGACTCGGCGAAGGCGCCCTACGACATCCACGAGGTGATCACCCGCGTCGTCGACGAGGGCGAGTTCCTGGAGGTACACGAGCTGTTCGCACCGAATATCGTCGTCGGTTTCGGTCGGGTGGAGGGACGCAGCGTGGGGATCGTGGCCAACCAACCCACGGCGCTCGCGGGCTGTCTGGATATCGATGCGTCTGAGAAGGCCGCCCGGTTCGTCCGGACCTGCGACGCCTTCAACGTCCCGGTGCTCACCTTCGTCGACGTGCCCGGCTTTCTGCCCGGCACCGACCAGGAGTGGAACGGCATCATCCGGCGCGGCGCGAAACTGATCTACGCCTACGCCGAAGCCACCGTGCCCAAGGTCACCGTGATCACCCGTAAGGCCTACGGCGGCGCCTACGACGTGATGGGCTCCAAGCACCTAGGCGCGGACCTCAACCTCGCCTGGCCGACCGCACAGATCGCAGTGATGGGCGCCTCCGGCGCGGCGAACATCCTGCACCGCAAGGAATTCGCCACCACAACCGCGAATGTCGAAGCACTACGAGCGCAGCGGCAGCAAGAGTACGAGGACGCGCTGCTCAACCCGTACGTCGCGGCCGACCGCGGCTACATCGACTCGGTGATCCCGCCCAGCCACACCCGCGCCCACGTAGCCCGCTCCCTACGGATGCTCCAAGACAAGCGCCAGACCCTGCCTCCGAAGAAACATGGGAACATCCCCTTGTGAGCGAAAACAGTGCACTCAGAGCCTAGGGAGAGACGGCAACGGTGAGAAACGATTCGGTCTTCGAGCCGGAGATCAGGGAGCCGGTCCGTAGGATAGGCGCACGAACATTTTCCTTCGATCGCCAGATCGCCGTGATGGCAATCGTCAACCGCACCCCTGACTCCTTCCATGACCGGGGCGCGACCTTCGGGCTGTCTGCGGCGGTTACGGGTGTCCGGACGGCCGTTGATGAGGGCGCAGATTGGGTCGATATTGGCGGAGTGCCTTTCGGTATCCACGCTGGGCCGGTCAGCGAGGAAGAAGAACTAAACCGCGTAGTGCCACTCATAGCAGCAGCACGCAAGGTCTCCGATGTCGTTGTCTCGGTTGATACGTACCGTCCGGAGGTGGCTCGGCAGGCAATCGATGCGGGAGCCGACGTCATCAACGACACGTCAGGTCTGTATGACGCCCGGCTTGCTGACCTGGTCGCCGCAACCGGCGTATCCCTCGTCATCACGCACAGTTTGGCCTCACCACCTCGCACGCCAGTACTGCGTCCGTCGTACAACGATGTTGTGGGCGATGTCGCAGAATTCCTGCGGCAGAGAGTCGAACTGGCCATCGGTCGAGGCGTTCTACCCCGGCAGATCATCATCGATCCCGGACACGACCTCAATAAGAACACCTACCACTCACTGGAACTCACTAGACGGTTGAACGAGATCACGTCGATAGGCTTGCCCACGCTTGTCGCAACGTCCAACAAGGACTTCATTGGAGAAACGCTCGATGTTCCGCAGGATGACCGCGTCGAGGCTACCATCGCAACCCTTGTCATCTGCATTCTTCAAGGCGCGCGTATCGTCCGCGTGCATGACGTGAAAGCCGCCGTGGCGGCCGTCCGGATCACTGAGGCAGTACTCGGCTGGCGCAAGCCCGCAGTAGCTCGCCACAATATCATCTAACGGCGCCTGGCGTACCGAAGCAACAACTCGTCACCTGCTCCCAGCACATGCACCAGCGTCATCTCTCGCGGTGGTGACGGTTCACCTGCAATAATACGGCCGCCGCCAGCGCCCGCCAGTTTTGGAGACACCGTCAGGCACATCTCGTCCACGACGTCCGCCGCAGTGAGGGCGCCGAGCACGTGCGGTCCACCTTCGCTGAGCACGTGTCGTAAACCGCGCTGTGCCAGTGTGTCCATGGCCAAACGGAAATCGATACTACTTTCTCCACATACGATCACCTCAGTCACGGTCGACAGTAATTTCCGCTGCCGCTCTGGCGAGCCCCGGTGAGTCAAGACAATTGGACGGACAGGGGCATCGGCGAGCATCCGGTGACTTGGATCCAGGTCGAGTCGACCGGACACCACGACAAGTGTCGGATTGTCCGCCAACCCATTCCGCTTTCGCAGGTCGCGGTGGTCGTCCGGTAGCCGGAGCGCGCCGTAGCGTTCGTGACGGAGAGTCCCGGCGCCGACCATCAGACCATCACACAACACCCGAAGAAGATCAAATACCCGCTTGTCGCTTGGACCGCCAAGACCGGAGGAGTAACCCTTGATGGTTACCGCGCCGTCGATGCTGGTCACGAAGTTCACCCGCACCACCGGGCGACCCCTCGGCACAAAGTACGCGTCGAGCAACTCCTCATCCGAGAGGGGCGCTCGGCCCCCTGCCGGCCAGACGCGAACAACCTCAGAAGCCGCGGAGTCAGTCATGCAGACAATCTGGCGGCGGAGCTATGGCACCACAACCGGCATGCATTGATGTTCGCACGCCGGACGCCGCTGTGTCCGTGTCAGCCGAACTCGCTGTTGCGAACTCCAGCGGTGAACGCCGCCCACTCGGTGGTGCTGCAGATCAGCGCTGGGCCGGCCGGGTTCTTGCTGTCGCGGACGGCGCGGTGGCCGCCGCCCAGATCGGCGACCTCGACGCAGTTGCCGCCAGCGCCGTTGCTGCGGCTGGACTTGCGCCAGGTGGCGCCGGTGACGTCCATGGTGCACCTACTCTCGTTCGCCCGTTTCGGGGCTTACTCTAGCAAGAAACTGCCTGGTCTCGTCGCCACTGACAGCTGCCGCGACGAGCTGGTTGAAGATCGCTTGATATCGCTCGACGTCGACAGGGCGCTCCAGGTACAGCGCGCCGCGGTCGTTCTCCAGGTAGACGAAGTCCAGCCCGGCTTCGTCGCCGGGGAAGCGCAACATCGTGAAGGTCTGGCCCATGGCCGCGTGTGGTCCGGCCGAGAACGGCAGCACCTGCAGGTCGATATGCGGTAGCCGGGACATCTCGATCAGGTAGTCGAGTTGCCTGGCGAACGCCTCGGGGGTGCCGACCGGGCGGCGGAGTACCGCCTCGTTGAGTACGAAGTGCAATCGCGGCGGGGCGTGGCCGACCAGTCGTTCCTGACGTTCGCGGCGGAAGGTGACCACGCGCTTCAGCTCGGCTTGGGTGGCGTTCGGGCGCGCGGCGATGACGACGGCCTCCGCGTACTCGGCGGTCTGGAGCTGACCCGGGACCAGCTCGGAGTCGTAGCCGTTGATCTCACTGGCGTCGGGCTCCAGGCCCACGAAGTTGCGGAACCAGTCGGGCACGGTGTCGCCGTAGCTCGCCCACCAGCCTCGCTGGTTGGCCTTGCCGGCGAGCCTGATCAGGGTGTCGGCCTCGGGTGCCCCGATCCCCGCCACTCTGATCATCACCCGGCAAGGCCTCGGGCGCGAGGCGCGGGTGTGGCTGACGATGCACGGTTCCATCCGCGCCACCGCGGTGCTGGACGATCAGCAGGTGAGCCAACTGACGAGCAAGCTGCGTACCGAGCCTGGTGCAGCTGAGTGAACGCCCGCCTGGAGGTGCAGATGCTACGGATCGTGCGCGGCGAACCGTCGGACGACGAGCTCGCCGCACTGATCGCGGTGCTCGCCGCACTACCGAATGCCGCCGCCGAACCGCCCGCGCCGCGCACCGCTTGGGCCGACCCAGCGCACCGGCTGCGCAGTACCCCGACCCTTGGTCGCTGTCAGTGGCGTCACCCCAGGTGATCGGGCCACCTACGCCGCCGACGTCAGCCGCCGCCGCTGCAGCACAGAACGTCGAGAGTGGCCGGTGATCCGTCCACCACCCTTCGAGAGGTGATCACGTGAGCATCGCCAGACCGACCGCCGACGACATCGCCGCGATAGCCACTCGCCTCGGTTACCATGGCACCGTTGCCGACGCAGACCAGTACGCCCCGATCATCGCCGGCCTGCTCGACGCCTATGACGTGGTGGACAACATCGACAACGCCGCCACCGACGCGCTCGCCGACCTCGTGTCGCACCGCGGGAATCGGATCCCGGACCCGGGCGAGGACCCCCACAACGCCTGGTATGTCAAGACCAGCATCACCGGCGCAGCATCCGGCCCACTCGCCGGCAAGACCGTCGCTGGGAAAGACAGCATCCTGGTCGCCGGGGTACCCATGATGAACGGATCAGGCCTGCTCGAGGGCTTTATCCCACCTTCGACGCCACCGTCGTCGCCCGGGTCCTGGACGCCGGCGCGGAATTGCGCGGCAAGACGAACTGCGAGTACTTCTGCCTGTCCGGGGGCAGCCACACCGGACAGGCAGGGCGCGACCCACAATCCGCATCGTCGCGGATACTCCGCGGGCGGTTCCTCCAGCGGCAGCGCGGTCGCCGTGGTCACCGGAGACGTCGACCTGGTACTGGGCGCCGGCCAGGCCGGATCAATCCGGGTCCCGGCCTCATACTCGGGTCTGGTCGGACTCAAACCGACCTAGGGTCTGGTCCCCTATACCGGAATCGCCCCCGCCCTCGACCACGTCGGCCCCATGACCACCACCGTCGCGGACAACGCCCTGCTGCTCAGCGTCATCGCCGGCGCGGACGGCTACGACCCTCGACAACAGCAGCCCCGTGTCGGCAACTACCCCGAGGCCCTGAAAATCGGCCTAGGCGGTATGCGTGTCGGCGTGCTCGCCGAAGGATTCGGCCAAGACGGCGGCGAACCGGACGTCGATGCCGCAGTACGCCAAGCCGCGATCGACCTCGGCAAGCTGGGCGCCGACGTCATCGAGGTGTCCGTTCCGATGCATTCGGTCGGACCCGCGCTGTGGATGCCGATCATCATGCAGGGCATGGCTCGTACCGTCGTCGATGGGCAAGGCTTCGGCATCGGCCGCAACGACCGCTACCCAACCGATATGATGGACCACCTGTTCGCCCGCCGAGACCGAGTTGACGAGCTGCCATCCAACGTCAAGCTGTGTCCACTGCTGGCCCAGTACGTCGCCGACCAGCACGGACAGTCCTATTACGGCAAGGCCATCAACGGCATTCACCGCCTACGCGCGGCCTACGACAAAGCGCTACGCGACGTCGACGTGCTGCTGATGCCCACGACACCGCAGAAAGCGCAGCCGCTACCCGCCGACAATGCGTCAGTCGCGCAATGGTGCACGCGGGCAACAGAGATGTTCGGCAACACCGCCCCCTTCGACGTCACCCATCACCCGGCGCTCAGCATCCCCAGCGGCATCAGCGACGGACTGCCTATCGGCCTGATGTTCGTCGGGCGCCATTTCGACGAGGAAACCGTCTACCGCGCCGCCTTCGCCTACGAACAGCGCGACGCTAGGCGATGAGCAGCCCGCCGCTCAAGGTCGGGCGTGGAAGTCCCGCGCCACGGTCTTGGGGGCCTTGCGAAGCCACGCCTCGGTGAGTAGCTCACGGAGCTGGTCGGGTGCCGCGGAAGCCAGCCTCACGACGACGCATGCCAGCCGATTGCCCCAATAGACCTCTTCGCAGAAGGTTGGGTTCTCGGTGACAGCGGCGTGGATCTCGACTTCGTCGACCATGATCCTTATGTGGCCCTCATCGGGAACGGTGGCGAAGATCCTTCCACGCACCCGGAACGAAATCATGCCGTGGTGGTCCTGCTCTGTCGTTTCCGGCAGTGCGAGCGCGAGTGCCCGCGCTTCCTCCAGAGCACTCATTCGCCGGACACTACCGCAGCTCAGCACCGGTAGCGGCCATCGTGCACCCCACCGAATCGCGGCGCAACGACCGGGCGGTTGCGTAGGTCTCCACGTACCGTGTCAACGGCACGTGTCGTGAACTCGACCACACCGACGTTTTCGGCGACCAAGAATGTCCGTGTTGTTGAGTTCACGACGTGCACGATCGCTGGGCAGGTAGTGCTGGAGGTGTCCGCGCGGCACCAACCCCGACGGACTTCCGGCGCCGACTTAGCCATCAATGGTGGGTTCGTCGAGGATCAGTAGTGGGGCGTTGCGGATCATGGCGCGGGCGATGGCGATGCGTTGGCGTTGCCCGCCGGAGAGCAGCCGGCCGCGTTGTCCGACCCGGGTGTGATAGCCCTGGGGTAGGGCGGTGATGAAGTCGTGGGCGGCCACCAGCTCGGCTTGGGGGGCGCTGGGGCGGCCGGTGAGGATGTTCTCGGCGATGGTGCCATCGAGCAGCAGGGTCTCTTGCATGACGACGGCCATGCTGGCGCGTATCTGGTCGGGGTCTAGGTCCCGCAGGTCGATGCCGTCGAGGCGAATGGTTCCGCTGGTGGGGTCGTGCAGCCGGAGTAGAAGCTTGGGCGGCGTAGGCGGTCGTGGACAGTTGCCCGAGGTCGCGCAGCGGGCTGGTGAGCTGGGAGAGGTAGACCAGGAACACCAGCAGCCCACCCAGGGTGATGTGGTTCTGCGCCGGGCAGATCGCGGCGAGTATGCCGGTGACCCCCGGCTGGCATTCTACGGTGCCGTGGCACACCAGGGCATTGCCCGCTCACTATGAGGTGGTGGTGACGAGGTTCGTCAATGCGCTGGCTGCGGCGGTGACTACCGGGGGGAGGGTGGTGTAGGAGTTCTCCGGTGCGGAAGTCAGCACTACCACGACGTAGCGTGAGTCCGTGCCGATCAGGCCGGTGCTGTTCATCACGGCTTGGGAGCCGCTGGTTCCCCAGCCTTGTTTGATGGCCCAAGAGGTGTGTGGCATCCCATCAGGAATGCCGAAGTATTGATCGGAACCGTCCGCGGCGATCTTCGGTGCGTCTGATAGTGCGCCGAGGATGATGTCTTGGTCGGGTTTGGGCAGTTGATCGGTGATGTAGCGATACACCGTCACCATATCCTGTGGGGTGATCAGCGTGTCACCCCATTCGCCTGGATCGCCGGGGGGCTGGGTCCCGGTGAGCCCGAGCAGGTTGACCATTCTGGTCACGATGGCGGGACCGCCGTCAGCGGTCCAGAGTGTGTCAGCGATCTGGTCGTCGCTGTTGGCGAGCATCTGGTGCAGCTGCTGTTGGGTGGCGCTGTCGGGTGTTGCCCAGTTGTCTCTGCTCAGCACGTCGAGCGCGATCAGCACCTTGACCACCGACATGGAGGCGAACTGCTGACCGGCGTTGCCGCTGGCCAGTACCGTGCTGGTGGTTCGGTCGAAGACCTCGAACCCGACCTGAGAGTTCGGCAGGATCGCTTGCGTTGCCTGTGTCACCTTCGTCGCTGCGGTGGAGCGGTCATCCAGGGAGGGCCCCGAGGCAGTGACCGCGGTCTTTGGCGGGTTCCGTGGGGAGTCGGTGTGGGTGCCAGCTGAGCTGGTGGTCGGCGGACCAGTGGCAGGGATCGAGCTTGTATGCTGCACGGCGGTCGACCGGTGGTTGGTGGGGGTGACCTCGGCGGAGGCTAACCCGGCACCAGCAATGCATAAAAGCGCCGTTATCACCAGGATCAGCAGGCGTTTCATACCTGCTATGTCGGCGTACTGGGCACGGTTGGTACGGGGTGGAAGGACTTCCCAGGAAACGCATAGGAACGTGACAGGTTATTCTAAGCAAGCGTCGCCGAATGTATCTCACCCCGTACTGGGAGTTCGCATGAGGTCAGCGCCGCAGATCAGGGTGTCCTCCATCAATTCCTGGCTCCGCAGCTCGTCTTCAACCAACTCCTTAACGCCAACGGCCGGCGGCTGGCACGTAGCTGGGCTATCGGTCATGCCTGAATCGCCACGGCAGATGATTGCAAGTCACGCGTTCGTGCTGCGGTGACTGCCCGGCGAGGATCACCCCCACACGTTGGACTCGGCCCATAATCTCGCTTTCGTACTCTCAATCGTCTCCCCTCGGATCGTGGAGGATTCCGCTATGCGACTAGACGATTTGTCGGTCGGGTCGTGTACGCTTACCTTTGATGGGCTAGCTAGGCCCCGAGAGAGCCCTTGGTGTCAAGGCCTTTGTCGGATGGCGCGGTGGGTTGGCTGACCTCTGTCGAGTGCGATCCCGGCTCTGATTCTGTCATCAGAAAATCTCTCTGCGATGCCAGCACGTCGCGCAGCCGATCCAAGGCCCGGTGCTGCGCCACCCGGACCGCACCGGCGGTAGAGCCCACGGCCTTGGCGGTCTCCTCAGCGGACAGACCCATCACGACCCGCAGGACGAGAATCTCGCCCTGCTTGCCTGGCAGCGTGTCCAGCAGCTTGGTTACCCGTTCGGCGGACTCGCTCTGCATCGCCCGTTGCTCTGGACCGTTGGTCAGTTCCGGGGTATCGGGGATCTCCGGGGCCGATTTGGCGCGGTTACGCGCCGCCGACCGGTAGGCGTCGGCCACCTTGTGCGCGGCGATGCCGTAGACGAAAGCAAGAAACGGCCGGCCATGGTCGCGGTACCTGGGCAGAGCCCTCAGCACCGCGAAACACACCTCCTGGGCGACGTCATCCGCCGAGGTGAACGCCGTCTCCTGGGCACCGACGCGGGCCCGGCAGTATCGCAACACAAGAGGAAAGATCCAGCGGAGCACGCCCTCCACGGCGCCTAGATCACCGTCGACGGCAGCACCGACTAGAACGACAAGGTCGTCGCCGATTGTGCTCGTGTGCTCGCTCTTAACCGGCATTGAGGAACGTGACACCCTCGTGCGTCTTCGTAGCGGGGGTTGCTCAGTGGGCATCGGCACCACGACGCCCTCGGTGGTGATCCACTTTGCACCGGTCACGGTGTCACGTCGGCGTCGGGAGCACCCTGGCGGTCCCTGGTCGCCATCAGCACCCTCACCTCCCCCTGGAAGCCGCGTGTCGGATCCGCGACTTACAGGTAGCCCGGTGATGTGTGAGCAGCCTGGACACAACCTCAAAGTTCGCCGGGAACACGCGACCACCGGCGGGGCGCCCCGGTCGCGCGCTGTTCTGGGGCGGTCTCTGTACCAGTGTTCACCGTCGTCGTCGCGTTGTTCGGGCTCATGGCTGACGCTCACCTCATCGACCGCAAGCACGGACTGGTGCTGGTGCTCCCGGACGAGAGACCGAGGTCGTCGAGGTCAGTGCCGTGGAGGATGCTCTCAACTCAAGATGACGGTAGACGTGCGCCCCAGAGGGATCCCTACAAGTCACCGGTGGAAGCGACTGACGAAACGTCGCTGCCAAGGGGTTTCGACTGCCCGCGAGTTGTAGTGCTCGCGCACGTAATCCACCGCTTCGGCGGCGACCACGCCGTCGAGGATGGCCAGACACGCCAGCGCGGTGCCGGTCCGACCCACCCCACCAGTGCAAGCGATCTCGACTCGCTGACTCGCGGCCCGCTGCCATAGGTCCGCCAGGGCCTGTCCGGCCTCGACCGGATCAGCGGGCAGCCGGAAGTCGGGCCACCGCAACCACCGCGACTCCCAGGCAACGGGCGCCGGTGGTTTGCCCTGCAGGTACAGGGCGAACTGGGGCAGCGGCCCCGCGGGCAGTGCGCGCCTTAGCCCCCGTCCCCTCACCAGCCGGCCAGACGGTAGGCGTAGGACGCCCGACGCCGACTCCTCCCACGGCTCCACGTGAGCGACGGTAGCGATAGATGCAGGAGCTGCGGCGCCCGACTATTGGCGCGAGCTAGTGTCCAAGGGGTGGCCAGCACCTGGAGCGGCGAGGGAACGTGACTCTGCCGGGAGCAGTCAGCTACACCCTCAGCGCCGGGAACGAGCCCACCGACCAATGGCGCGTATCGGTGGCCGGCCGCCGCCACTCGAGGACTCGTCCACCTATACGCCACCGGAAACCAACCCGGGAACAGATGACCAGCGCGCCGGGCCATGGCTCGCCTGCCTCAGGCTGGACCGGACCGGACCGGACCCGCTCCGCGACGCCGACCGGCCTGGTAGGCGCACGGAGGGCGGTAGCCGCGGCCTTCGCGATGAGCGGGTTTGCGGTGGCCTCGTTGCTCTCCCGCGCTCCCGGCGTCCGCGACGCGCTGGGGCTCTCCTCGGCGCAGTTCGGGCTGCTGCTGCTGTGCTTGTCCGGGGGCTCGATGGTGGGACTGCCACTGTCCGGGCCGATCGTGCACCGGGTCGGCCCGGCGCGCGCCGTACTTACTGGGTCGCTGACGGTCACGACGGGGCTCCTCACGTTGGCCGCCGGATTGCAGGTCGGAGTTGTTGGTCCTGCCGCGGTCGGCTTGGTGCTCGTCGGGCTTGGAATCGGGATCTGGGACGTCGCGATGAACGTCGAGGGCGCCGACGTCGAGCGGCGGCTCGGCCGATCACTGATGCCTCGGCTACACGCCGCGTTCAGCCTCGGCACGATGGTGGGAGCCGGCGTGGGGGCGGTTTCGGCGGCCGCCGCTGTGCCGCTGGCCAGGCAGGTCCTGCTCGCCGCGGCGCTCGTGCTCGGGTTGGTGATCGTCGCGGTCCGCTTCTTTTTGCGCGTGCACACCGACGCCGCGCAGGATGCATCCGGCGGATCCGGTGCGTTGGCGGCCTGGTGCGAGCCGCGGACGCTGCTGATCGGGTTGCTGGTGCTCGGGTTCGCCTTCATGGAGGGCTCGGCGAACGACTGGATCGCCGTGGCGATGGTCGATGGCTACGGCACGAGCGAGGTGCTCGGCGCGATCGGCTTCGGCGTGTTCGTCTCGGCGATGACCGTCGGGCGGCTGATCGGGGGCTCGGCTCTGCAAAGGTTGGGCCGTGTCGCCGTGCTGCGGGCAACCGCAGTCATCACTCTCGCCGGCCTGCTTCTGGTCTTGTTGGGCGGCAGCACCGCGTTGGCTCTTGTCGGGGCCTCGCTGTGGGGCCTCGGGGCATCGCTGGGATTCCCGGTCGGAATGAGCGCGGCCGCGGATGACCCGGTGAGGGCCGCCGCCCGGGTGTCCGTGGTGAGCTCGATCGGCTACACCGCATTCCTCGCCGGTCCGCCACTCATCGGCCTGCTGGCAGAAAATGCGGGGATCCTGCGAGCGCTGTTCGTCGTGCTCGGCGCAGTCACGCTCGGACTGCTGGCATCGGGTGCGTCTCGGCGGGGGTCGTCGGGCTAGCTCCGTCCACTCTGGAGGGTGAGCCTGGTTCCGATGACGATGGTGGCGCCCAGCTCGTCGGAACTGGCCACCCGCGGGGTCAGCCCGTTGCGGGCGAAGGTCTCGACGGTGTGCGAACCCAAGGCGCAAGCCATGTTCGACATTCTCACAAGCCAGAACCGCTACGCCATCCTGTACCGGCTCCACAACGCCACACGCGCCGAAACCCGAGCCCGGCGCATCGAGCAGTTCGTCACGATGCTCGCCCGCGGCGAGACGATCTACCCGCAGAAGCGCGTACGCGACGAGTGACCGTCTGGCGTGACCTCGGGCGCGTTCCCAGTGGCATCTCCGCGTGTGACAGGTTCGATCCGGCGATGGCCGCGGGCTGAGCGGCTGGACGCCGAGCGCGTGGCAGCCGATGTGTGTGCGGCCTCGGGTGTCGGTCTGCGGGTCGGGGGTCCGTGCCCGGGCAGGCAGGTGGGCGCGGCGTACGTCCAGTGGTCGGATGGCCGCCGCGGTGTCCTGACCTGGCATCCCGGAGGCTCGTTGGCCGAGATCTATGCGGGCCCGGTCACGGTGCTCGGGGTCTTGCGTGGATCCGGCTACCCGGCTCCACGGATCGAGCTGGCTGTGCAGCTCGAGGATGCGGTTGCGCTGGTTCAGGAACTCCTTCCAGGATCCCAGATCGACCACGTCACCACCGAACTCTTGAGCCGGGCGCTCGCACTCAACGATGTCCAGGCCGGGGTCCTTGCTGAGCATCCCGGCGTGCCCGCCATCCAGCTTCACCGGCGCGAGGACGGCCCCGCCTTCTGCCTCCACGAACCCCTGCGTCGACTCGGGCGACGCGGCGCACGGCTCGAACAATGGATCCGTGAGGTCGGCATCGAGCATCCGCTCGGACTCTTCGGTGACGACGCGGTCCATTTCGACTTCCATCCCGCCAATCTGCTCGCCGACGCTAACCGCGTCACCGGCGTGGTCGACTGGGATGGCGCCGGGCGCGGCGATCGCCGACTTGACCTGGTGACGCTGCGCTTCGGACTACTCCCCCCTTTCCGTCGGCCCCGGAGTTATCGGCCGTCTCGACGAGGTCCTCGACGCGATGGCTCCGGAGGTGCTGCGACCGGCATGGGCGCACATGAGCCTGCGGATGACCGACTGGGCGATCAGGCATTTCGCGCCTTCCGAGGTCGAGCAGTGGCTGGACCTCGCGGAACGACGAGCAGTCTGATCCGTACCTTGCCCATGGGTTCGCCCCGTTCATGGCGGCAATGACAACGTGTCCACACCCACCCGCGGACGGTTGACGCCGATATCAATTCCGAAGGACGCATTCTTGAGGATCAGCTGCGCGAGGATTATCTCTACCGCTTCTTCCACGGTCGCCGGACTTCACGGTGACAGTCACGTCCGAGGCGTCGGGATCGGATGAACTCGGGCAGCGTCTTGACCACCACCGCCAACACCCCACCGCCGGCGGCTAGTACCTGCACAACATCCCAGGCTCCCTGTTCCGCAGGTCCAGGCTTACCTGGGATCTGGGTGACCTCCACGCCGGGGATCCGGCGCAGGTGCTCGCGCAACGATCGCAGCTCAGCCTGGTCAGACACGGACAACTCGATCCTGGGCAACGTGTTCTCCACGGCCATGGCTCCCTCGCCTGCTCAGGTAGGCGGTACACCCCACATCGTTTCAGGAAACAGCCCGCGCCCCGCCCATTCAGCTGCGCCGTCGCTCCGAATCCCCTCGGTGATCGTCGAGTCCGAGAGACGCTACTAGCTCGGTTCTTCGCAGCGCTGCGAAGAACCGAACTTCCGCGCTGTCCGTTGATCAGATTACCGAGCACCCTAACCGGCTCGTGCTCGCACTGCGCCACTCCAAGACCAACCAGCACGGCCTCAAGGCCTAGCTGCTCGTGCTGCCCCGCGCCGGCCAACCCGCCCGGTGCCCGATCACCGCCCTGGACACCTGGATCGGCGCTACCGCATTGCCGCCGGCCCTGTGCTACGCCCGGTAAGCAAGGGCAACCGACCACTCCTCCGCCGCCTGCACCCCGAGTCGGTCAACACGCTCGCCCAGGCCGCAGTTGCACGCGCCGGACTCGATCCAGCGCCTTACAGCCCGCACAGCCTGCGCGCCGGGTTCGTCATCTACGCCCACCTGCGCGGCGCCTCCGACCGGGCCATCGCCCACCAAACCCGCCACCGCTCCCGGCCACCGTCGGCACCTACGTCCGCATCCACGAAGCCTGGGCCGACAACACCGCCACCCAACTCGAGTGTAGAAGCTGCGACACCCCCGATGATTTCAACGGGAGCGACCGAGCAGAGTTGACTGCTAGTTGGCCACCCATCAGGTGCCGGGGTCCATCATGCCGAGGCTCGTGTGCGCGTTCGTCGTCATATGCGGGCAGGCTGTCGATCAGGTTGACGACCATGTTCGATCGCGCGGGGGCGAGCTCCACAACCCGGCGTACGAGTGTCGCCGGTGAACAGTCCTTGCAGCTCGAAGTGGATGGTCATCCAGACTCCGCAGGGGAACGCTCGGCGGCGCCATAGCCGGCGCCGGCTATGGCGGCGACAGGCGCGGCAGCGACCGGCGCGGGTGAGCGGCTGATGATCGAGCAGGACGGCTCGTAGTGCGCCGATGGCGCCGGGATCGTGACCGACCCGTTCCAGCTCGGTGAGCGTGTCCCACACCCAGCGGACCACCGTGCGCACGTGAGGCCGGTCGGCCAGCCAGGCCAGCGTCTGCGCCGAGAGCTGCCGAGTTCCCTCCGCCCGCGGGCTGGACACGGTGGACATCAGTACCCGCCCCGTTCGTCGGGGTGCCACCGCAGCAGTTGCGGTGGCACGCTGACCGGCGGCCGCCGGGGGATTGGGTGTCCCGACGGCCACGGCGGCACGCTCACCCACCGTGGGCGGTCATCGCTGTGGCCAGCCGCTGCGCCCGCACTCGGGCCCGGCCTGGTGAGGGCGGTCGGATCGTCATCGGGCGTTGCCGGGCCCGGGGAATGTGCAAGCTCGCCGGCGCCGGGTAGGTAGCGGTGGGGGCGTCGGGATGCGCCGGGTGCACTAGGTCCAGCAAGGCCCGCAACGCCTGCTGCGGAGGACCCTCATAGGCCCAGACCACGACCTCGGGGGCGAAGATGTCCACCGCGCCCCGTTTGGGCACCCGGGCGGTGGTGACCCGATCGAAGTCTCGGATGGTCAGCAAATCGACGCAGGCGTGGTGGTCCCACTCGTAGCAGGCGACCAACGCGTTCGGTGCGTCCTTGGGTCCGCAGCAGTACACCGTGAACCCGTCGGCGACCACCTCGCCGAGCAGCTCTTCCACCCCCGCGGACAGGCCCACCTGCCCACTCTGGTGAGCGGCTGGTAACCGGAGCTGGCTCATGCGCTGCGCACGGCCCTCTCCGAGGCGCCGACCCCCGGCAGGCGGCGCAGCTGAGGATGCATGTGCTGACCAGGCGAGCGGACGGGCAGGCGCGCCGGCTGCAGCTGATGTTCGACGCTCGACGCCTCGTGAGGGTGGCGTGGAACCGGCTGGCCGCCAGGAGCGGAATAAGGCACGGGCGTGCTCGGCCCACGGCCAGCCGGAGTCTTGCGAGGGAACTGGGGGGCGGGTACCAGCAGCGCCAGCGACGTCAGCCGCTGCGGGCACACCCCGCCGTTGATCAGCTCAGCGCTGCTCAGGGGGAAGCGGACACACGAGTCCGGCCGTGGGCCCCGGGTCGCGCGGTGTATCGCCGCCGGCACTA
Organism: Actinomycetota bacterium; assembly: GCA_030854185.1. Lineage (GTDB taxonomy): Bacteria > Actinomycetota > Actinomycetes > Mycobacteriales > Pseudonocardiaceae. The sequence continues at coordinate 101,721 of JALYTS010000002.1, forward strand.
CGGCAGCAGCACGGCTCGACTCACCGGCGACCTGCCGGGCCGGTGGAGTGTGGTCCACAGCGGTACTTCCCTTGGTCTGTCCTGGAGGACCAGGATGCGGTGTGCGGGCCGCCACAAGCGGGGCCATCGCTGCTCATCGAGGCGGGACGTCGAGCAGCGCGCGGCCGCCGATCAGTCAGCAAACCGCTGGTCCGGGCCTCGGGGAACACTCGACCGCCCTAGATCACCTCGGGCAAACTCCAGACAGGCACACAGTTCAGACCTAGCGGGTTAGTGCCAGGGCACTAGGTACTTTCGCTCTGGTGCAGCCGGGTCGCATCGTGATAGAGCCACGGGTGCGCAGTGGGACTGTCTGCGCCGGGGAAGGGGGCTGTGCGGTGACAACCAATGGGCCGGGTTGCTGTGCTCGGTGTGGGGCTGCGCTGCGTCGGCGCGGGGGGCCGAGGAGTCAAGCCTGGTGTGACCCCTGCCGGCGAGTTGGGCCAGATCCGCGCCGGGAGCTGCCGGCGGGCTTTTATTTCCAGGAGCCCATCGCCTCCGCGCTGATGGCCTATGACTTCGGCGCCGTGTTCCGCCAGGTGCGGACGGTCACCGGCTGGTCCCAACAGACCCTGGCCGAGGTGGTCGGGCTGGACCAGACCCGGATCTCGGCCATCGAACGCGACGTGCGCCGGCTGCGGGATGTCGCCCTGGTCGCGCAGATTTCCACCGGCCTGTGCATTCCCCCCGCTCTGCTCGGTTTCGGCCACTCGGGGACTACCGTGGACAACGCGGGGGGTGATGGGCGGAAGTTGGTGAGTTGGGTGGACCGCAGAGACTTCGTGCAGCACGTCGCGGCCCTGGCCCTGGGCATCACCGGGGCGGCCGCGCTGGATATCGACCGGCTCACCGCCTTGTTGCCGCACGCTGATCCCACCGGGACCCGCCACGTGGGGGCCTCGGACGTGGCCGTCATCGAGCAGTCCACCGCCGCCTTCAGTAGTCAGGACTTCGCCACCGGAGCGGGACCGGTGCGCGATGTCGCCGTCGCGCAACTCCGCGCGGTCCTGCCCCTGCTGGGCGCCGAGATGACCCCCGAGGTGCGGCCTCGGCTGTACCTGGCCACCGCGCGGCTGGCGACGCAGGCGGGCTGGATGAGCTTCCAAGTCAACCAGCACGAGGCGGCCCGGCAGCTGTGGATGATCGCACTGGATATCACCCGCGGCGCCGACCATCCCCTTAGCACCGACCAAACCGTGTTCGTGCTCTACGACATGGCACTGCAAGCGGTGGCACTCGGCCGCCCTGATGAGGCGCTGCGCCTGGTCCACCTCGGCCACACCGCCGCCGTCAGCTCCCATCCCGTCTCCGCGGCCACCACCAGCTGCCTAGCGAACGTCCAAGCCCGCGCCCACGCCGCCCAAGGCGACTCAGTGGCGTGTGACCGCGCGTTGGGTCAGGCCGTCGAGCACTTCAGCGGCATCAACCCGGCGCAGGAGTCGTGGGCCGACTTCCTCGACGACACCATGCTCACCCGCTTGCAAGGTGTCGCCCACTACGAGCTGGCTCTGGCCGCCCACGATCCGCACGCCGCCAGCCGGGCGGTGCCCCTGCTGCGCCACGCCGTGGACCACTTCGGCCCCGCCTTTGCCGTGCCTCAGGCAAGATGTCTCCCCGATCTTGCTGGAGCACACGCGATCGCCGGGGACACCGACACCGCGGTTAGCGTCGGCCACCAGGCCGTCGACGCGGTCACGGCGCTGTCCTCGCCACAAACATATGACCGGCTGCGCGTCTTAAACGCCGCGCTGGAACCGCTGCACACCAGCGCCGGAGTCGCCGACCTCAGGGACCGCCTGACTAGCGCCGCCCTGTAGGTGAGAAGAACTCGGAAAGAACTAACACCGAGAGGGGGTCGCGATGGGCAAGGATGACAAACCGAATAAGCACGATGGAGATCGCGATGGCAAGGGTGTCTATCAGCCGGACAAGACGGAGACTCCCAAGGATTATGACCGTGGAAAGCATGAGAGGGATGACCGGGACAGGGAGAATTAGGAGGTCTTCGTAGTGCAGGTCGGTACCGGTTGGCAGCGGTTGATCGCTGAGATTCCCCGCGATCTGTTTATTCCCGACATCATGTGGGTTGATCTCGACGCGAGTCGTCCGCAGTCCGGGTTCGTTGCACTGTCCAAACACGATGATCCGCAACGGTGGCGCGAGCTGGTCGCGGCCGATGAACCCGTGATCACTCAGGTCGATGAGGGTCATACCGCGGTAGGTGAAACGGGATGGTCGCCGTCGAGTTCGTGCAGCAAGCCCTCGATCGTGGCCGACATGCTCGCCGCGCTGGACGTCGATGCCGGGCACTCGGTGTTGGAGATCGGTACCGGAACCGGGTGGAACGCCGCGCTGTTGTGCCGGCGTGCCGGCGCACGCGGCCGGGTGGTCAGCATCGAAGTGGATCCGGTGATCGCCCAGACCGCCCAGGCAGCACTGCGGCTCGCAGGGTACTCGGCACTGGTGGTAGCGGCAGAGGGCGCCGAGGGCTACCCGCAGGGGGCTCCGTATGACCGGGTGCTGGCCACCGCCGCGGTCCGCGAGATCGTGCCGCGCGCCTGGCTGGCCCAAACCCGGCCCGGTGGTCTGATCGTCACCCCGTGGGGAACCGACTACTGCAACGGCGTCATGTTGACGATGCGAGTGCAGGAGCAGGGCACCGCGACCGGTCACTTCGGTGGGGATCTTGCATTCATGCGGTTACGTTTGCAGCGTCGGCATTTCTATGAACCGAGCGAGGAGGAGATCGCGCGCGCGGAGCGGACCCGGACCGAGGTGCATGGGTGGGATTTCTTTCGAATGATCAACAGCGATCAGGCAGCGTTCGCGATCGGACTCCGGGTGCCTCGCTGTGCTCTCACCGTTGAGCTGGGCAAATTCGGCGAAGACCACCACATCCTCGAACTCGACGACATCACCACGAAATCGTGGGCCCGGCTGGACGCCAACCTCACCTCACCGGACAAGCTCGTGGTCAGCCAACTGGGCCCACGCCGGCTGTGGGATGAAGCCGAAGCCGCCTACGACTGGTGGTATGACCGGGGCAAACCCGGGCCCTCCCGATTCGGCATGACGGCGAGCACCAACACCCAAACCGTGTGGCTCGACACACCGAGCACGGTCATCAATACCTTCAGCGTCAGCGCCACTGCCGCCTAACGGCTCCCCTCGGCAATCCGCCGGCACAGCCACGCCAGGGCGAGCGGGTAGCGGTAGTCGATCCCGCGGTGCCCGGCGTCGAACAGCTCGAAGTGCACCCGCTCATCGGGCAACCCAACGGTGCGTAGCTGGTCGCGGAACGCCTGCGCGCCCAGATCGAGATACCACTCATCGCGGGTACCGGCGTCGAGCCACACCGCGCGCAGCGAGCGCAGCGCCTCGGCGTACCGGGGCGCCATCCGTACCGGGTCCCAGTCCAGCCAGCGCTGCCAGACCTCCGGGCGCAGCACCCCGGTGCGCGGGTCGAACGGCAACTCCGGAGTGCCGTCCGCGCGGGCGGACAAGCACGCCGCGACACCCAGCATCTCCAGCAGCTCCCCGTCGGCCGGCTTGGTGAACGCGGTCCGGGACCGGAACTCGGCCCACCAGGCGCCGATGTCACCGTCGTAGTCGCGCAGGTGGCGCACCGTCTTACCGAAATCCGGCAGGTAGCACAGCTCATACAGGGCGTCCCCGGCATGACTGGCCAGCGCACCGAACAGATCCGGCCGCAGCATCGGCGTGATCATGGCGCCGAACCCACCGGAGGACTTGCCGCTGATCGCCCGGTGCGCCCGGTCGGGCAGCGTCCGGTAACGGGTGTCGACGAACGGCACGACCTCCTCGCACAGGTAGCTGTGGTAACGCCCGGTGCCCGGGGAGTCGACGAACTGGCTACCGCCATACGCCGTCCAGGCATCGACGAAGACCAGCACCGCGGGCGGGACGTCGCCGGTGGCGAAGACCGCGTCGGCGGTCTCCGGGAACGGCTGGCTGTACGGGGTGCGATTGCGCCACATGGTCAGGTGCCCGGTGTAACCCTGCAGCACATAGACACTCGGGTAGCGCTGCTCCGAGTCATCGTAGCCCGGTGGCACATAGACCCACAGCGGCCGGCGGGCGGGATCACCCAGCGGGTTGTCCCGCAGCAACACACTGCCGATCACATGCTCGTCAAGCCGGCCGGCGAGCTCGGCGGACCAGGGCAGCACGCTGACCACCCTACGGCTCAGGCATGACTAGTAGATCGCACACCCAGATCCGCCAGGCGCTGCTGGGTGGCGGGCAGAGTGTGGAGCAACCGAGCTAAGCCGTCGTCACGGCGCCGAGCCCCGAGTTGCCGGGCCAACTCTCGTCCGCGCTCGGACAGCCGGCCGGGAAGCCAGCCCGTTGCCACACCCCGATCGTTGTCCTCGCTCCAGGAATGGGTCTCAAATACGATCATCGCGCGCACCGTGACGACCCTACGGTGGGCACACCGGCGCCTGTCAGCTCATGGAGCGGGGGTTGAGACGGTCGCCGTAGCCGTGGATCATCGCCCGGTGGCCAGTCGCACGCCAGACCGATGAACAAACCTCCCGTTGCGACGTCGATTCGACGGCGGGCAGCATGCCGCCGCTGCAACCATCCTCCGATCCGTCCTCCGAGCACGCCGACCGTGCCGTCGACGAGAAACTCCAACACGATCATGATGGCACCGAGGATCGCGAATTGGACCCAGACCCGACCCAGTTGCGGGTCGATGAGCTGGGGAAGGAAAGCGATCGTGAACGTGATCATTTTTGGGTTCAGCAGGTTGATCAGCAACCCTCTGAGATACGCCCGACGGCCCGAAATCCCACCGACGGCCGACACCTCACCCTGACCACTGTTGCGATGCCGAATGAGCTGTACGCCGAGGTAGATCAGATAGGCGGAGCCGGCGATCCGGACGACCGTGAAGGCGATCGGCACCGCAGCGAAGAGGGCGGTCAGTCCCGCAGCCGCCACGGCGATGTGGACGGCTTCGCTCGTCGCCACACCAACCGCCTCAGCGATCCCCGCCTCGGCTTCGCCGGGCTCGTGGGCCAGTGCCAGCCGCGCCCCGCCCAGATGCAGCACCGTCACGGCCAACGTGTGCGCCACGATGTCGTGCAGGTCCCGGCCAGACGCTGCCGCTCGGTGACCGTCGCCGCCGTGGAGGCGGCCGCCTCCGCTCGGTGCAGCCGCTCGATCAGCTCGATGCGGTGTCGCCCGGCCCAGCAGAACCAGAAGATGATCGAAGTGCCGGCAATCCAATTCGGCCACCCCGCATCCCGGCTGGTGACCGCCAGCACCACGAGCACGAGCACCGCGACGAACCATCCGACGAGCCCCGGCACGAACGGCAGCCCAAGCGCCATGAACCCGAGGCAGAACACCAGCACGAACCCGCCGATGTTGCCCGGATCGGCGCTGGTCAACGCCACCACCGCGACCGGCACCAAGACCGCGGGCGCGATCGCGAGCCAAGCGGGCGCCAACCGATCGACGGCCACGCACAGCGCCACAGCCGCCACTCCGCCCCCGATGGCCCAGCCGCCCAGCCGACCTTGCACACCGGCCTGAGCCCACGCCAGTACCACCAGCAGGCACAACAACCCGAACCCGGCCGGTCGCACCGGACCACACGCGGTTGCGGACTCTGGTCGGCAAGGCCTTCACCGCCCGCCGTGATCTGCGAGCTGCTCGCCAGCGATGAGGGCGACCGGCTGGATGCGAACGAGATGATCGCGATGGCCTTTCTCATGCTCTCCGCCGGGCACGAGACGACGACGCATCTGATCAGCAACAGCGTGCTGTCCCTGCTGCGTCATCCCGATCAGCTGGCGGCGTTGCGCGCGGATTCCAGCTTGCTGCCCGGAGCGATAGAGGAGTTCCTTCGTTACGAGGGCCCTGGTAACACGGTCACCTTGCGGTTCACCACCGCGCCCGTGCGGTTGGGCGAGGTGGAAATCCCAGAGGGCGAGTTCGTGCTGGTGGCACAGGCGTCCGCCGACCGCGACCCGGCGCGGTTCGACGACGCCGATCGGCTGGACATCACCCGCAAGCCCGGCGGGCACCTGGCATTCGGGCACGGCATCCACCACTGCCTCGGGGCGCCGCTCGCTCGGTTCGAGGGCCAGATCGCAATCGGGCGGCTGCTGGCCCAGTTTCCCGGGCTGGCACTCGCCGTCGAGCCGACCGAGCTGAGGTGGCGCAACAGCACGATGTTCCACGGCCTGCAAACCTTGCCCGTGACACTCGGATAACGCGTACGCGCGCAGCTGGCCACCGCGCCAGCTTCGGCGAGGACCGACCCTGCCCCCCGCGCGAGCCGATCCTCGGCGTGGAGTTCGTCCCATCAGTCACTGCCATCCCAAGATGACGAGGGGTGGTTCGTTGCGGACGTGCCGCAGCTGGCAACTTCGGGGCAAAAGTTGCCAACGCTGGCACGTCTGCACGCCACCACAGTCCTCCCCCCGACCTCACGCACAGTGAGATCGGATCCGCACCCATCAGCGCCGCGTGGGTGGCAGGATCGGTGGTGTGGCCACGATCGCGTTCGAGGACCTGACCCCCGGTACTGTGATCGATCTCGGGGAGGTCAAGGTCGATCGGGAGGAGATGCTCGCGTTCAACCAACGGTTCGACCCGCAGCCGTTCCATCTGGACGAGGAGGCGGCGAAGCGGTCGGTGCTCGGTGGGCTGTGCGCGTCGGGGTGGTTCACCGCATGCCTGTGGATGCGCGCGTACGTGGACGCCGTGCTGGCCGATTCCACCTCGCAGGGCTCGCCGGGTGGCCGTGAGATGTCGTGGCTGGCACCGGTGTTCCCGGGTGATCTGCTTCGCATGCAACTTGAGGTCACCGGCGCACGCCTGTCCCGGAGCCGACCAGGCCTCGGGCTGCTGGAGATCATCGGCTCCGTGCATCGCGGCGAGGACTGCGTGCTGCGGATGGAGTTCACCGGCATGTTCTCCACCCGTGGCTGACCGCCGCCTGATTCTCGCGTCTGCCTCCCCCGCCAGGCTCGGGGTGCTCCGCGGCGCCGGGATCGAGCCGGTGGTACGGGTGTCCGGAGTGGACGAGGACGCGCTGGCCGCCACGCTGACCGATGCGACGCCGGTGGAGCTGGTCACCGCGCTGGCTGCGGCAAAGGCCGCCGCGGTCGCGACGGATATCGCTACCGAGCACCCCGATGCGGTGGTCGTCGGGTGCGATTCGATGCTGCACATCGGTGGCAAGTTGGCCGGCAAGCCTGGCTGCGTCGACGTCGCGGTGCGGCGCTGGCAGGAGATGGCCGGCGGCACCGGTGAGCTGATCACCGGGCACGCCGTGGTGCGCCTCGATCAGGGCGTCCGCACCGCTGCCGCCAGTGGCGCGCAGAGCACGGTCATCCGCTTCAGCACCCCGTCTGCGGAGGAGATCGGGGCCTACGTCGGCACCGGCGAACCGCTGCAGGTGGCAGGCGCATTCACCCTGGACGGCCGGGGTGGTTGGTTCGTCGACGGGATCGACGGTGACCCGTCCAGCGTGATCGGCATCAGCCTGCCGCTGACCCGGCGGCTGCTCGCCGAGGTCGGGGTGCCGGTGGTGTCGCTATGGTCGTGATCCTGTGGCACTGTCAGCATCTGGCAATGAGAGGACAACGGGGATGACCACGCCCGGCAGCTTGGCGCCGCGGCTGGCCGAGCTGGCGCAGGAGTTCAGCGAAGTCGACCCGGCCGACCGGTTACAGCTGCTGGCGGAGCTGGGTGAGGAGCTGCCCGAGCTACCGCCGCAGCTGACACACGACTCGATGCAGCGGGTACCGGAGTGCCAGTCCCCGCTGTATCTGGCCGTCGAGGTGGCCGACGACCAGCGGGTGCTCCTGTACTTCGAGGCACCGCCGGAAGCGGTGACCACCCGCGGGCTCGCCGCGATCCTGCACACCGGGCTGGACGGCGAGCCAGTGGCGACCGTGCTGGCTACCCCGGAGGACTTCTACCTCCAGTTCGGGCTGGCCGACGCGGTGAGCCCACTACGGCTGCGCGGCGCGGCCGCGATGCTGGCCCGGATCAAGCGAGCGGTGGGCGGGCTACCCGATCCGGCCCACACCGCCGAATAGATACACCTCGGCCTGCCGGGTCCCCACTTGGATTGGGTCGGGACGCCAACGCGAACACGAGACCACGCCGGGATCCAGCAGCTCCGTACCGTCGAAGAAACGAACTAGTTCGTGACGGGTGCGAGCCCGGATGGGGGTGCCACCGCGCTCAGTCACCTGTCGCATCACTTCGAGCATCGGCTCGCCGTGAACTTCCGCGGTGGAATGGGTCAGCGCAAGGTAGCTGCCCGAGGGCAGCGACGTCACGAGCCGGTTGACGACCGAATACGCCTCATCGCAGTCCATGATGTGGTTGACCACGCCCAGCAGCATCAACCCAACGGGTTGGCTGAAATCCAGAATCCGGGCGGCTTCGGTCAGGATCGTGTCGGGGTCACGCAGATCGGCGTGGATATATTCGGTGACGCCCTCCGGAGTGCTGGTGAGCAGGGCCCGGGCGTGCGCCAGAACGAGCAAGTCATTGTCGACGTAGACGATGCGGCACTCCGGCGCCATCGTCTGGGCCACCTCATGGGTGTTGTTGAGGGTGGGCAGGCCGGTGCCGACGTCGAGGAACTGCCGGATCCCCACTTCGCCTACCAGGTGCCGGACCACCCGGACCAGGAACGCTCGCTCGGCGCGGGCGCCGTCGGCGATATCCGGAATCCGGGCCCGCACCTCGTCGCCCGCTTCGCGGTCAACCGGGTAGTTGTCCTTGCCACCGAGCCAGTAGTTCCAGATCCGGGCCGACTGCGGCTTGCTGCTGTCGATATCCACGCCAGCAATGATCGAGCACGTCAACCGGCCTGTCCATGATCGGCACATGCGGCGTGCTCCGCGGTCGGACGCGGCGTTGTCGCGGCCTTAGACTTCAGATAATCCAGGGGGTACGCGCCCACTGCAGGTATCTCCGAGTATCCCCACCAGCACGCATCCGGAGGCATTGGTGCCGCTGCCCGACCCGTTGGCCCTGCGTAAGGTGCTCGTCGCCAACCGCGGGGAGATCGCCGTCCGGGTGATCCGGGCCTGCCGGGATGCCGGGATCGCCAGCGTCGCGGTCTACGCCGAGAGCGATCGCGACGCTCCGTTCGTCACGCTGGCCGACGAGGCGTTCGCATTGGGTGGGGCCACTGCCGCGGAGACCTACCTCGACCAGATCAAGCTGCTCGACGTCGCGGCCCGGGCCGGCGCCGACTCGGTGCATCCCGGTTACGGCTTCCTCGCCGAGAACGCCGCCTTCGCTCAGGCGGTGATCGACGCCGGTCTGACCTGGATCGGGCCTCCGCCGCAGGCTATCCGGGATCTAGGCGACAAGGTCACCGCCCGGCAACTGGCCAGCAAGGCAGGGGCGCCGCTGGTACCGGGCACCCGGGATCCGGTGTCCGGGTCCGACGAGGTGGTCGCCTTCGCCGCGGAGCACGGCCTGCCGGTGGCGATCAAAGCAGTCTTCGGCGGTGGCGGGCGCGGCCTGAAAGTGGCCCGCACCATCGCCGAGATCCCCGAGCTGTTCGATTCCGCGGTGCGCGAGGCCGTTTCGGCGTTCGGCCGCGGCGAGTGCTTCGTGGAGCGTTACCTGGACAAGCCGCGGCACGTCGAGGCGCAGGTGCTGGCCGATCAGCACGGCACCATCGTCATCGTCGGCACCAGGGATTGCACCCTGCAACGCCGTCACCAGAAGTTGGTCGAGGAGGCCCCGGCTCCGTTCCTGTCCGACGAGCAGCGCCACACCATCCACGAGGCAGCCCGAGCGATCTGCGCCGAGGCGGGCTACACCGGCGCGGGCACCGTCGAGTTCCTGGTGGGCACCGACGGCACTGTCTCCTTCCTCGAAGTGAACACCCGGCTCCAGGTCGAACATCCGGTGTCGGAGGAGACCACCGGGCTGGACCTGGTGCGCGAACAGTTCCGGATCGCGGCCGGCGAGAAGCTGACCATCACGTCCGACCCGCCGGCCCGCGGCCACGCCATCGAGTTCCGGATCAACGCCGAGGACCCGGCCCGGGGATTCCTGCCCGTTCCCGGTGTCGTCACGGTGTTCGATCCGCCGTCCGGACCGGGAGTACGTCTCGACGCCGGGGTGCGCGCCGGCAGTGTCGTCGGTGGTCAGTTCGACTCGATGCTGGCCAAGCTCATCGTCGTCGGGACCGATCGCGAGCAGGCGTTGGCGCGGGCCCGGCGGGCGCTGGCCGAGTTCACCATCGAGGGACTGCCCACCGTCATCCCGTTCCACCGGGCCGTGGTAGACGATCCGGCCTTCACGGCCGCCGACGGCGAGCACTTCACCGTGCACACCCGGTGGATCGAGACCGAGTTCTGCGCGCCGCTGCAGCCCTACGGCGCCACCACGGAACCACCGCCGCCGGCGTCGCGACAGACCGTGGTCGTGGAGGTCGGCGGCCGCCGGCTGGAGGTGTCGCTACCTGGCGACCTGTCCCTGCGAGGTGATGGTGCCGCGAGCGCCAAGCCGCGCACGCGTGGCGACCGCGCCGGGACCGCCAAGCCCCGCACGCGGGGCGGCGGGGCGGCCGCGGTGTCCGGCGATGCGGTGATCGCGCCGATGCAGGGCACCGTGGTCAAGGTCGCGGTGTCCGACGGAGATCTGGTCGACACCGGTGATCTCATCGTGGTGCTCGAGGCGATGAAGATGGAGAACCCGGTCACCGCCCACCAGCCCGGCACCATCACCGGCCTCACAACACAGACCGGGACCCCGGTGACCCAAGGAGCCCTGCTCTGCCAGATCACAAACCACGAACCCTCACCGCGTTCTGGATGCAGAACGCGGTAATCGGGGCCCGATTTGCAGCAGTCTGCATCCAGAACGCGCTAACGTGAAACGGCGTTCAGCTGACGGGGGCCAGGAGTTGGGGGCGAGGGTCGGGGGCGGCGCTGCGGCGGGCGTCGGCGGCGGAGTCGTCGGGCTCGCGCTGGGAGTCCCGCTCGGCAGCGACCCGGGCGAGGTACATCTGCACCTCGCGGTGCCGGGTGTCCGCGGTCCAGCCCAGCACCTCACCCATCAGATCGGCGACGTCAGCAGCGCACGACTCGCCCCGATGGGGGTACTCGATCGAGATCCGGGTGCGCCGGGTCAGTACATCCTCCAGGTGCAGCGCCCCCTCATGGCTGGCGGCGTAGACCACCTCCACTCGGAGATAGTCCGGCGCCTCGCGGACCGGCGCGAGCAGGTCGCGGCGGTCCGCGGCCAGGGCGAGGACCTGGTGCACCACCGAGCCGTAGCGGTCGAGCAGGTGCCGTAACCGGTATGGGTGCAGCCCGTGGCGGGAGGCCAGCGTCTCGGCTTGGTTGACCAGCGCGTGGTAACCATCCGCTCCGAGCAGCGGCACCTTGTCGGTGATCGAGTGGGCAACCCGGCCGGGTAGGTCGGGCACTGCCGCGTCCACCGCGTCGGCGGCCATCACCCGGTAAGTCGTGTACTTGCCGCCCGCGATGGCGACCAGCCCGGGTGCTACCCGGGCGACCGCGTGTTCTCGGGACAGCCGCGAGGTCTCCTCGCTCTCCCCCGCCAGCAGTGGCCGCAAGCCGGCGTAAACGCCCTCGATGTCGGCGTCGTTCAACGGGGTGGCCAGTACCGAGTTGACCGTGTCCAGCAGGTAGTCGATGTCCGCGCGGGTGGCCGCGGGGTGCGCGAGGTCGAGGTTCCATCCGGTGTCGGTGGTGCCGACGATCCAGTGGTTGCGCCACGGGATGACGAACAGCACCGACGTCGCGGTGCGCAGGATCAAGCCGCTCTCCGAGACGATGCGGTCCCGGGGGACCACGATGTGCACACCTTTGGAGGCGCGGATCCGGAACCGACCCCGTCCCCCGGACAGCCGCTGGATCTCATCGGTCCAGACCCCGGTGCAGTTGAGCACCGCGTGCGCCTCGACGCCGGTCTCCTCGCCGGTCTCGCAGTCCCGCACCCGTACTCCGCAGATCCGATCCGCCTCCCGCAGGAAGCCGATGACCTGGGTGGAGCTGCGCACCACCGCGCTGTACTGGGCGGCGGTGCGGGCCACCGTCATGGTGTGCCGGGCATCGTCGGTGATCGCGTCGTAGTAGTGCACCCCGCCGACGAGGGAGTCGCGACGCAACGCCGGAGCCAACCGAAGCGCCCCGGCCCGGGTCAGGTGGCGCTGACCCGGCACTGATCGTGTCCCACCCAGCGTCTGGTAGAGCGCCAGCCCAGCGGCGACATAGGGCCGTTCCCAGACCCGGTGGGCCAGCGGGTACAGGAAACTCACCGGTTTGACCAGGTGCGGGGCCAGCCGGGTGAGCATCAGCTCCCGTTCGCGCAGGGCCTCTCTGACCAGGCCGAACTCCAGCTGCTCCAGGTAGCGCAGGCCGCCGTGGAACAGTTTGGAGGACCGGCTCGACGTCCCCGAGGCGAGGTCCCGGGCTTCCACCAGAGCCACCTTCAGACCACGGGTCGCGGCATCCAAGGCCGCGCCGGACCCGACCACACCACCACCGATGACCACGATGTCGAACTGCTCGTCGGACAGCCGCTGCCAGTCCGCCGTTCGCTGCGCCGGACCGAGCTGACCGGGAACCGACCCGCTGATGGGCTGGTGCTCGCGCTGGGCCTGCACGGTCCCTCCCACCCCTGCGGTCGTGCCACTCGACTGATGCACGCTACCGCGTGGTGGGTCGTCGTGGTCCCGTCAGAGCTTGTCGCGCAACCGGTCTAGCATCGCGACGAGTTCATCGGCGGGGAGGTGCACGGCAAGGTCCGGCATGCCGTGCGGCAGGAGCACCCATCCGTAGTCGCCGGTTTTGATCCACAGGATGGTGCAGAGGCCGTGTCCGTAACGGGTTCCGCAGGCGGTGACTCTGGACGAGCGGCTGTCGTAGATCGCTTGATCCATCGGGTGCACGGTGCCACCCATTACCTGGCTCCTCTGAGTCGGCGTTCCTGCGAAGCAAACCTGCCCGCGGCCGGCAACCGCGATCACACCTTGATGGCAATCCGGTGGCAGTTACGCTTTGCCGGTGGATTGGACCCCGGCCCGGATGCGTTTGTGAGCTTGACCCTCTGCACGGACACCTGTCCTGAGTGGATGCTGCAGCCGGATCTCGGCGGTTCAGCCAGGGCGCCAGGGTCGTCGAACCGCACCATGTAGAGGTGAACGGGCTTGTCCAGATCCAGCCGGACACGGATGGGCTAACTGGGCAAGCGCCAGGTCCGCGCGTCGCGTGGTTCGTCGAGCCAGATTGTCTGGCTCTCTCCGTCGGCGGTGAGTCCACAGCGTTCGCGGTGGGGTCTGCCCCACGCTTGCCACTGCTGGTGAAGGTGTTCGACTTCGTTCCAGAGGGCGTGGGGGCCGATCTCGGTGACGAGAAAGGCGCCGTTGTCGGTGTGGTCCAGGCGGGCGGTGGACCCGCGCGGTCGGAGATGGTGAGGTTCTCCAACTCCGGTCCGTGTTGGCCGGTGGAGACATCGGGTAGGGACCCCCCAGAAGCCGTATCGAGCTTGGCCTTCACACCAGGACAGGTAGGGGCCGAGGGCCAGGGGGACGTCTGCCGTGTTGAGGTATTGGATCACGTAGTCAGCGGTGGGGTCCAC
>JALYTS010000174.1 GCA_030854185.1 Actinomycetota bacterium
CCCAGATCAGCGCCGCCCAAGCCCGCCAGTGGGCCTGCGACGCGAAGATCATTCCCGTTGTGCTGGGTGGGAAATCCGAACCACTCGACGTCGGCCGGGCAATGCGAACCGTCCCGCTGTCCATCCGTCGAGCGCTCGTCGCCCGAGACCGCGGATGTGCTTTCCCGGGCTGCGATCGGCCACCGGGAATGTGCCAGGCGCACCATTGTCGCCACTGGATCGATCATGGCGAAACAAAAGTAGAAAACTGCGTCCTGCTGTGCGAAGCCCACCACCGGCACGTGCACCTTACCGGATGGGAAGTCCTCATCCACCCTGGTCATGTCGAATTCATCCCACCCGCAATCATCGACCCCACCCGCACCCCATTACACAACCCACTGCGCTGCTAGCGCTCGATTCGGCTGGATCATGCCCCCTGCGTTAGTGCGGCGGTGACGGCGTCGCGGACGGCGGTGTCGGTGGTCGGCGGTGTCGGTGGTCGGCGGTGTCGGTGGTCGGCGGTGTCGGTGGTCGGCGGTGTCCCAGACTGTTCGGCGAGCTCGCGCAGCGACGTCATGGTCACATCAGGCAGGCCGCAGACGGTGAACTGCTCGAACGCGTGCAGGTCGGGGGTACTGCCACGGTGACTCCGGAGATCGCCGACGTCACCATCCGCCTGGAAGCCACGGCCAACACACCCGGCGCTGCGCTCGGGAAGGTCGCGACCGCGTCGCAGGCAGTACTGGCCGGCGTTCGAGACCACGGGGTCGCCGAGGCCGACCTCGGTACTCGCTGGGTGTCGGCGCACCCGCAGCGGGACCCACATCGCGGCCGGAACATCGGCTACACGGCCTCCCACACTCTCGCGCTGCGACTCACCCACATCTCCACGGCTCCCATGGTGATCGACACGGTCACCGACGCCCGTGGAGCTGGCAGTGGCCGCCGGCGCGCGCCTCGGACCGCGCCCGCCTCACCGTCACCTTCCAGATCACCGACTGACGACACTACGGGGACGGGGTGGTCGCTTGCTTCGTCCATATGGAGCGGTGACGACCTTCGGGCATCGCGGCCGGGCGGGGCACATGGCGCAGCACGCAGTGGGAAAGATTCGACTCTCCCGCCACAGCGCCTGCCACTAATTGGCGCCGCGTTCGTGACCCACCCGTAACCGGGCATTCGAGACGAAGGTGACTTAATGCTACGCCATTCGAGTGGTTCCTCTTTTTCACGTTACGTTTGACGACTCAGTTACGATCAGTTTATGCAGGCTTAAACTTCAGTTAAGCTACTTTGACGTGGAAACTTTCCGGGCGGGGTTCCATGAGCGGTGAAGACCCCGGCAGCTACAGGTGTCGGGCGCAGCTGCGATGGTTATACGGCAACGGACGGGAATAGTTCATGACTAACGCAGAGCTCGCCACTATCCGCACTGCACAAGCACAGATAGCCGCTGGTGAGCCGGGCGGTATGTACGCATCGTTCGGGCTGCTCAACGAGGCAACCAGGCTACGGTCTGGCAACAGGCACACCGACCGGCGTGCGCAGCGCTGGCTACTCTCGCACCGCGAATACTGAGCAGAAAACTCTCAGCTACCGCATGACCGGCACTAATACGGTGGCCGAGGGAGATCTAACCCCATAACCCCGCTGGTGCACTACGCTGAGTTTCGGCTTTCGTGAGACACGGCGCATGAACCGAAGTCGGTGGGATCGGTGTTATGGTGCCGTGAACAGCACCTGAACTCGTCCGACGGGGCGATCTGACTGTCCGGACCCGCCTAATTCCGGTGGGTGATTCGTGTCCGCCCGATATCAGCGGTTGCCGCCCAGCACGTCGTCTTCTGCGGCGCCGTTCAGGTCGAGATCGGTGACGTGAACGGTGTCGTGGCCGGCTTCGGCGGGCAGATCGTCAGCGGTCAACAGCCGGCCGCGTGCGCGCCGAGGACATCGTCCATCACCCGCTCCTCATGAACGACAGCGCGGTGCTCTTCGAACGCGACGGCCAAGGCCGGGTCCCACGGTGTCGGGGGTGCGGCCGCGGGGTCACGGGGTAGCTCGACTCCCACGGCCGAGGCGTCGGCGAGGGCGTCGCGGTAATCCTGCGCGGACATGCAGAACGGCTCGCATCCGGCGTCCCGGGCACGGCCGGTCATCGCCAGGCCGGGCGCGTCGATATCACCGTGGTAGCGCAGCCGCGCCCCGCACGACCGGAGCTGAGCGATGGCCAGGCTCGGGGCCGTGGTCGGGTTGCCATTGGTGCAGAGCACCGCAGCCGGGAGGCGACGTTCGGCCGCTGCCTCCACCAGCCGCGGGTTCTCCACCACCAGCACCGGCGTCCCGGACGCGACGGTCAACGGCGACGCCCGCAGCGCGAGCACCGACAGCTGCATCGGCAGCCCGGCCGCCGTCATCGTCCGCACCGCGTTGGCGACTCCGCCCGTGCCGAGTACGGGCAGCGCCCAGGTGAGCACCGGGGCCGAAACGAGGTCGAGCGGCAGGCCGGCGCGCTCCCACGCGCTGCGCTCGTCGACCGGGCCGTTGCGTGCGGCCAGCGCCCTGGTGACCAAGGTGGCGAGCCGGGTGGAGGTGTCCAGCGCGTGCGCGTCACCGAATAGCTGCGCCGCCACCTCGGTGCGGCTGCGGCCGGAGCCGGCGCGGGCGAGCACCTGCCCGACCCGGGTGACCGCCGTTGCGACCTCGACTGCGGTGTGACGCGCGAACAGCCCGTCGGTCCAGGCGGCGTCGCGCCAGGTGATCACCCAAGCCGCATCGCCCAACTGGGCAGCCGTCGCATCATTCACGGCGGCCCGCCGCTGCCGCATGGCGTCGTGGCGGGCCAGCGCCGCCTCTCGCCGACCGGCGGGTGGGTGTCCGAGTGTCCCCAGAGCGTCGACGAAGATGGCGCCGGTGAGCCGCTCCACGCCGGCCGCGACGGCGCCGAGCGAGACCGTGCGCCGGGTGGCCGGCATCCGGGTCTCGATCAGAACCCCGAGCCGGCGACGACCCTCGGGGGTGAGGTCGGGCAGCGTCAACCGGCCGCGCCAGCCCAGGCCGTTACGGTCCAGGGCGGCGGCCACGGCCCGCCACAGCGGCTGCAGCGCCGGGTCGGCCAGGAAGGCGTTCACAGCAGGCTCAGCTGCCCCGTGTCCTCAGCACTGGCCACGGTGACGTCCGGGGCGAACCGGGCCGCGACCGGGCGGGGGCGCACCCGCCCATCGGGTTCGACCGTGACCACCGCCATCGCCGTCAGCAGCGCCACGGCCTCGTCGCGCAGGTTCTCCGGCTCTACGTCCTTTCGCCAGTACCGGCCGTAGCACTCCAGCAGCTCACGCAGCTCGCAGTCCAGTACGGCATTGTCAGCGCCGTCGCGGTGGCGGGTGGTGAGCGCGTCCAGGAGCAGCAGCGCGGCGTGGGCGGTGGTGCCGCCGGCCGGGAATGCGATGTCGGTGCAGCCGCCGTCCACGTCGATCGCGGCGACGCCCTCGGCCCGGGCCTCGACGACGAGCCCGAACATCTCCTCGCAGTAGCGGGACTCCTCACCGAAGCGGCGGCGCAGCTCGGCCCAGTCCTCGGGCGCGACGTCGTCGGCGTGCAGCACGGGATCCTCCACCAGCCGACGGCGCAGCGCAGCCCGGCCGGTGCCCTCGCCCGCGGCGCGGTCGAGCAGCTCGTCGGCCGACTGCACGCCGACCAGCGCAGACGCCGGCAGCAGCGCCATCCGGTCGTTGCGGACCTCCAGCAGGGCGTCGGCGTCAGCGTCGGTCTCGTAGCCGGTGACCGACCGGTCGAGCTCGCGCACCACGCCGTTGCCCACCAGCCAGCGCAGTGCGGTGACCAGCGCGCGGCGCTCGCTCGTGGCGCCGTCCAGCGCGATGCCCGCGTCGGCAGCGGCGGAACGGACCTGCAACACGAGGTCGCGCAGGCTGATCCGGTCCGGCCCGGCGGCTGTGGCCGCCAGCACCAGGGCGAGCAGGACGTACTCGCGCGTAGTGAAGGGACGATCCGTGTGGGTGCGAAGCGGCCGGTCGAGCGGGATGTGCCCGGTCTTGACCAGCCGGGCCGTGTCGGTGCCGACGATGAGCCGGTAGCCCAGGCGCTGGGCGAACCAGCGGTCCAGCTGCTCGGCGTGGCGGCGGATGAGCAGGAACAGCGGTCGGTCGGCCTCGGCGGTACGCCACGGACGGGTCAGCAGAGCCCTGGCCGACCCGGTCAGTTCCCCGGCCCGCTGCGGATCGTCGCGCATCACGGCTCCTCCGCCGCAGTGATCGTGAGGCCGAGATCGATCAGCCGCAGCGCACCGGCCGGGGTGTGCACGGTGGTTGGCTCGCCGGGACGGCGCTCCACGACACAGCGCAGCCCGTCGGCCTCGGTCTCGCCTTTGACCTGGCCCGGACCCATGGCAGCGACGGCCGGACCGAGC
Organism: Actinomycetota bacterium; assembly: GCA_030854185.1. Classification (GTDB taxonomy): domain Bacteria; phylum Actinomycetota; class Actinomycetes; order Mycobacteriales; family Pseudonocardiaceae. Next base: position 4,406 of record JALYTS010000174.1, read on the forward strand.
AGCCGCTGCAACGCCGTGAGCGCGCGCTCGGACAGCACGACCCCGTCGAGCAGCGCCCCGTAGGGTCCCGCGGCGTCCAGCAGCTCTGACCGGACGGCCCTGGCACGCTGCTCGTCGGCGCGACGTCGGGCCAGCAGGTACTCGCGCTGCGTCGAGCGGTCCTGCACCTGGCCGGAGCGCCCGGTGCTGGTGGTGTTGCCGCGCTCGCGCAGGCTCACCGGCACCTGGGCGGGCGGGGCGTCCCACCACGAGGTGGTGGACGCGACGGGGTCGGTGTCGTCGCCTGCGGCGCCGCCGAGGTGGCGGCAGCCGAACAGGCCGAACGCGGCGGCGGCGAGGCGGGGCAGCTCGGCGGGGCGCTCACGGCCGGCGGCGTCGAAGAACGTGGCCAGCCGCAGATAGTCGGCCCGCCGCGACGACCCGCCCACGCCCGACCTTGACAGGCGCATGAGGTTCTGGGTCAGGGTGCGCACGGCGTTGACCGCGTCGCGGCCCAGGGTGGCGACGCGGCTCGGCGTGCCGGCACGGCCGCGGAACCAGGCCGACAGGTTCTCCCAGTCCTCGACGGTGCTGCCGTGGCCCGCCCGGACCCGCACCCCGTCCAGCCCTGCGTCGGCGACCCGGGCGGCGAGCCCGTCGCGGGCCCGCACGACCAGCACCGGAACGCGCGGCACGAGCGCGTCGAGCAGCGCGGAGATGGGTCGGGCGCGGCGCTCCAGGGACTCCAGGCGCTCGCCGACATAGCCGACCAGCACCTCGGAGAAGAACGCGAACTCCGACTCGTCGAGATCGAAGCGCGACTGCCACTGGTTGATCGCTGCGAAGAACTGGGTGATCTCGGCGGAGAACGCGCGGTGCGGGTCGAACACGGCGCGCACCGCGTCGGCGAGCGTCGCAGGGTCGGCGTGGTCGGCGTCGAGGGCGAGCAGCGCCTCCAGGGCCGCGGCGAGCGCGTCGAGGCGGCCGAGCGAGACGTCGCGGACATCGTCGACCTGGGTGAGCACGCCTTCGACGAGCTCGTGCACCTCCTGCCCGATCCGCGTGATGAGGTAGCGGTTGCGCCGCCGGTAGTAGTCGGCGACCGTGCTGACCTGCCCGACCGACGCCGACACCTCCAGGTTGCCCCAGCCCCGCAGGCTCTCCAGCCGGGCGGCGACGGTCTCGCCGGGCAGCTCGACTCCGGCCTCGGCAAGCCGGGCGGTGACGTCGTCAGGGATGAGCTCGGCGAAGAACGTGCCCGCGAACACGCCGAGGATCACGCGATAGTCGGGGCTCTCGGTGACGTAGCTGAAGACGTCGGTGCGGTTCATCCCGGCGCACCGACCAGCTCGGTGCGGCGCCGCCCGTCCCAGTGGTAGTGCACCAGCGCGATCGTGCGCAGGTCGGGATCGCGCAGCACCTCAGTGATCGCCAGCTCCGGCACGCTGGCGTGGGTGCCGAACAGTCGCTCGCTGGTGACGACGAAGTCGAGATCGAGGCTCACCAGGAGCCCGAACAGCCGCGCGTGGTTGTCCTCGGACACCTTGGCGAAGGCGTCGTCGAGCAGGATCAGCCGCGGCGCACCGACGCCGTGCGGGTCGTGGGCGGCCGCCGACGCGGACGCGGCCGCCGCCATCGGCAGGTAGGTGACCAGCTTCTTCTCGCCCTCGGACAGGCGGGTGCGCCGGCTCAGCAGCTCGTCGCTGCGACCCGGGCGGCGCAGGTAGATCTTCAGCTCGTGCCAGCTGCGGTAGTCGAGCACGCCACCTATGACGTCGCGGTAGGACGCGTCCGGGTCGGCGGCGCGGGCCTCCTCGACGAGCCCGGCGACGGCGACGCGCACCGACGCGTCCTCCTCTGCGGTGCGGGCGTCGGGGTCCTTGGCGAGCAGCCGCAGCGCGGTGGCCGTGGCCGGGTCGAGGCCCCCGCGGGTGCGCCACTCCAGCCGCACCCCGATGCCCTGGCTGGTGGTGATCTCACCGAGGATCGCGTTCATGCCGTCGATGAGCTCGCGGGCGTCGAACAGGGCGGTGGCGACCTCGCGGGCGATGCGGCCGTGCAGCAGGTTGCGAAGGGCCTGGTCCTGCTGGGCGGTGAGCAGGCCGCGCGCCCGCCGCAGGTCGGACGCCACCTGCACGGTCGCATCGAGCAGGGCACGGCGGCCGTAGGG
>JALYTS010000175.1 GCA_030854185.1 Actinomycetota bacterium
CACTCTTTAGGTCATACACCATGAGAAGATCGAATGCGCTTCGACACGCCGGATCCACGCAGGTCAAACCCACATACACGTCAAGATCAAATCATCAAGATCCAACTAGCCCGGAAACTGGGGCTAGCCGGCCTCACCATCACCGGCCGACACCAAGCCACCTAACCCGACCCGAAGTCACAGCACCGAACAGAACCAGCTCCGCCAGCCACGAACACCCACATCACCACAGCCGGGGCCAGAACTGGTGACCACAGCCGGGGCCAGACCACTTGACGACACTCAACTGATGCCGCATCACCATAGCGAGGCTGAGCCGGCGGCCCGGTGCACGATCAGTCGGGCAGTGATGTGCTCGGCGCGGCAGCGTCCGCCGGTCGCAGTCTCCCGTGCGGCCAGTAACCAACTGGCCGCGACACCAGTTGACCCCGGTTGTGACGCGCACCGTTCTCACCCTGGTTCTGCTGTTGGCCCCGCTCACCTCATGCGGCAGCTTCCAGCAAGGAGTCCGAGAGGGCTACAACGGCACCACCACCACGGTCGCGGCGGCGGATCCCGAGCTGCGGCCCGGCCGGCATCACGTGGTCTACACCTGGGGTGTGTCCCGCACAGTCAAGGCCGAGGAGGATCAGAATATCGGGGTCGGCTGGAACAACCCAGTGACCGGTGCGCACGAGTACTCCTCAGCGAGCTCCACGCCCTTGCGTTTCCCCTACTCGGTGCAGTTCGACGTGACTGACCTGCACGTGGACAACCAGCACGTCGCGGCCGACTCGACAGTGGACGTCGCGAACCTGGCCGTCGACTGCACCGTCACCGTCACCGTCGACGGCCAGGTTCTGGATGCTGACCCGGGGACACGAGCTGTCATCGACGCCCGCGGACAAGTTCAGACCGGGGGCGGTTCTTCCTGCGTGCCACACAAGTAGGGCGTTTACCTCAGCGAGTCGCGGCATAGCGGAGCCGGGGGCACCAGTGCCCGATCCAGCGCATCATCGCTGAGCTGAGGGGTTGAGGCTGGCTCTCGAAGATGACGCTGCGGGGCTATATCGCACCCATATTCCTGGGCGACGTTGTCCGGATCGATCCACACGATCGACGCCGCTGGCGTGGGAACCAATGGCACGATCATGTCCTCGGTGGGCGCGGTGCTCGACACGAAATACACTCCTCTAGTTGTGATCGGGTAGTTCGCCCAGATCCGCGGTCACGGTTTCGGTGACGAACAGCAGATGGCTCCGCAGCGCGGCGCTGAGCTGCTGTTCGTTTGTGGGGTAGCCGGTCATCGTGGACGATCCCGGCGATGCGCTCAGCGGCACGCCGGATCTCCCACCCGGCGTCCTTTGCCTCGTGGCGTGGGAGGTGGTGATTGTGCAGCTGGGTGTTAGTGGATCAGACGAAGTCGAACTTTTCGGTGTGGATCTGCGGGAGTGGGATGTCCAGCTCGTTGAGCACGGTTACCACGTCGGTGACCATGGCGGGCGGTCCGCAGAGGTAGTAGCCGAGCTGGTTGCGCTGGAACTCGCCGGGTAGCAGTGCGGTGAGTAGCGCTTCGTCGACGGCGCCGGATGCGCCGGTCCAGCCCTTGGGCGGCTGGCGGAGCAGTTCGACGATGGTGAGGTCCAGTCGCTTCGTCAGCTCGCTAAGCTCCGCGCGGAACAGTAAATCGTCGACGGTGCGGGCCACCGTCACCAGCCGGTGTGGGCGCCGGTCGCGTCGGTGCGCCAGGGTTCGCAGCATGCTGATCATCGGGGTGATGCCAACCCCGCCGGCGATCATCACCAGGCCGGTGCTGTGTTGCAGGTCGACGCTGAACGCACCGTGCGGGCCGTCAAGCCACACCGGATCGCCTGGCCGCAGCCGGCGCAGGTCGCGCGTGAAGTCACCGCTGTGGCGAATGGTGAACTCCCTGCGCGTGTTTAGGTGAGCGCTGGAGGCGATGGTGAACGGGTGCTCCTGAGCCCTGATAGACGGACTCAGGCGCAGCCAGGCGAACTGGCCCGGTGCGAATCCCGAGGTGCGGCGATCCGGCCGACGTGGGTTTGCGCGAGGCTCCAACACCAGCGTGCTCACCGTGGCGGTTTCCGGCCGGATCTCGCGGACCACATACTTGCCGCGGGCACCGAAGATCGGCCGCCACAGCCACCGGTAGGCCAGCACGCCTAGCACGCCCAGCACGAGGATGGCGAACCCTACGCGCATCGCGCGGTCGCGAATGAGGTGGTTGAGCCACCAGATATGCAGCGCGGTGAGCACCAGCACCGAGCCGCCCAGCCCGACGTGCACCCAGCGCCACACCTCGTAGCGGTGCCGCAGCCGCCTGCGCAGCAGTGTGAGCCCGATCAGAGCGCCCAACGCCACGGTGGCGCCGGTGGCCGCTCGGGCGCGATTGGGTGCGTGGACGACGTCGAGCAGTCCAAGGTCGGCGGGGTTTACCACCACCACCACCGCGATGTGCGCGAGCACGAGCGCTGCGATGAGCAATCCGGCGAAGCGGTGCATCCGTAGCACCCCGTCGATACCGAAGCTGCGGGTCAGCGAACGCAGCCGCGAAGGCAATACGACCGCGCAGACCAGAAGCGAAGTGGCGAAAACCCCCATCCCGACAGATACCTCGGACAGCGGTGACGAGTGGTCCGCTCGGCTCAGGCCCAGCAGCACGGGCACCAGGAGCACGGCGAGCCCGGCTGTTGCCCACAGCGTTCGCTCCAGCAGCCGTCGTAGGCTGCGAAATCGCAGGGAGGGGGAGTCGCCGAGCTCACTGCCTGAGAGCATCACCGACCCGTTGTCGGTCATCCGGGCGCGAGGGGCGACATGTGGCCGCCGACTACTTCGAACCCCACAGTGCGACGCGCCGCAGTACTGCAACACCACGAGCGTCAGCGCGGAGGGGACGACGGTCCTTTGGATGAATCGGGGTATCGAGACTAGATCGAGTGCTCTGGATCGCACGAGCCTCCTACTTCGGTCGTGGACGTGTCAGGGTGGGCGTCGTTGGAACCAGGGCCGTTGCACCGTGGGTGCATAGGTGATGTCGTCCCTCACCCGGTGACGTCGGGTGCGCCAGTCGACCGGGAGCGTGCTCGCAGGACCGAGTGCGTGGTCAGGATGATCCAGCGGTAGTCAGCGCAGCGGGTTTCAGCAGCAGGGCTTTAGAGCACCCTGAGGCCATCGGCGAAATATCCGACGATCCGGCCCCGCATGGCGCAGCCAGGTCCGAACGGGTCTGTTGGGTGTCTGTATGGGCGCCGGTTCGCGTGCCGAGGACCCGACGGTGGCGGAAGAGAGTGTCCTCGTGAAGTGCCCAGGCCGCCTTCATGGCCCGTCCGGCTAGACCCGCGGTCAATGCCATCGCGAGCTGACCGCGACATAGGGGCCCCTCCCCTCAAATGGTGCACCTGCACGTGCATACGCACGGTAGCGTGTAGCCCCGGCGAGTGTCAATTGCATGAGCATCTGCTCGCAGTCCTACCGCAAATATCAATCGCTTAGCCGGGACTGAGGAACCGGGGAACGCGGGGCGAGCCTCTCAGGAGACGAAAGGAAGTCCGCGTGCAATTGCCACTTACATCTGGACAACCGCCAGGAGATACGTGCGCCTTACAGTCGCCGGAGCGCGGGCACGTCCACTGCTGCGCGGCCTCCAGATTGACACGCGTGCCGTGGCGTGGGGTTGCACTTGTCCATTAGGATCTTGCTTGTGGTCTTGATCTGGCAAGGGTGGTAGATCTGACGCTGTGGAGGATTCCCGGCTCTAGGGTCGATGCCCGGGGTTGCCTCTCAGCAGGTGCGGCGTCGTCGAGGAGTGTGTGGGGGATCCGATGTCGTTGAGTCCGGCTGATGTTGCCAACGTTGCGTTCAGTAAGCCGTCGCTGGGCGAGCGGGGCTACGACGAGGATGAGGTGGATGCGTTTCTTGATGTGGTGGGGGCCGAGCTGGCTCGGTTGATCCAGGACGACCAGGGGTCTTCGTGATCAGGTTGAGCAGCTCGGTGTGGCGCGGGTCGATACCGGTCCCGGCCTTGGGCCGTTGGAGCCACCTCGGCTGGTGATAGCGCCGGCGATGGGGGAGCAGGCCTCTCCGGGTGGTGATTACAATGTGCGGGCTGCCAGGGTGCTGGGTCTGGCCCAGGAGATGGCGGATCGGGTGACCGGTGAGGCCAAGGCCGAGGCGGACGGGATGCTGGGTGATGCTCGGGTCAGGTCCGAGGAGCTGCTTTCCGGGGCGAGGGCGAAGGCTGATGGTCTGGTCACCGAGGCCAGGACCCGGGCCGAGACGATGCTCAATGATGCTCGTAGCAAAGCGGAGATTGTGGCTCGGCGGTTGTTGCGGGTGCGGACTCCGTTGCGGTGGTCGACTTCGAGGTGGTCCAGAAAGGCGGTCACCAGCGGGGCGTCGAGATCGCCGATGTCGAGCTCGCAGGGTTGTGTGCGGGTCCGGTCGGCGGCGAATCGCAGCAGCAGCCGGAAGGTGTCGCGGTAGCCGGCGATGGTGTGCGGGCTGGCTTGGCGTTGGCCCATGAGCCGGTCGGTGAAAAACGCTTGCAGCGTGGGGGCGAGCGCCGGTCATCGCGATTCTCCGTATCGGGCGTCCAAGCGCGCCGCGGCCAGGGCCATCAGCTCGGGTGCGGCGGACAGATGCCAGTAGGTGCCGGCCGGGTTGACGTGCCCGAGGTAGCCCGACAGCACTGCCATGCGGCCCGCCACGTCGACTCCGGATCGGTGCTAGTCGATCAGGGTCTGAACCGCGAAGCTGTGGCGCAGATCGTGGGTGCGCCGTGAGGCGCTGGGGTTCGAGTGGAGGTGAGAGACCTTCGCCGCTGGTCCTGTCGCAGCAGGACGGTGGAGCTGAGGGCAGCCTGATCCGGGTGATGCCGGGGAGGGTGGGAGCAGCCCTGACAAAGCCGGGACGTGTCAGTACTACCAGATGGGGCGGGTCCGGCGAGCGGGACGAAGAGGAGTACGCGAGGAACCGATGTGTGACAGCCCCTTTATGCGGCACCGGCTCGAAATCTGGTGGATTTGGGCCGGGAGCGGCGCGCACCCGCCGAGTGTGTGGGCGGGGAACTCCCGAGGCGGTAGGCATGAGCTGCAAGGGAGGCCGCGAGGAAGGTCTGCGGCGTACTCGCGGCGAGGCCGCAGGGGCATAGTCGGGCTCCTACTTCGACGAGCGAATCACAGCGAACACGGGAACCGTTCCGGGTCTCGCCCTGCCGCCCGCGTCCCGCGGGAATGGTGGGGCTGGGCGCATCGACCGCCGATCGGTCTGGGATGGGGCGGAGCCGCCGTAGTACTCCGAGCCGGGGAAAGCCCACCTTGCCGATCTGTTTAAGATATGCCCGCACCGGGTCGGCCGAGGTGGTGAGTTCGGCGTCCTTGCGGGCTTGGCGCAGCGCCCCGGACTCCTCCTCGGGGCGTGTCATGACAACTGTGGTGCGCCACGAGGCGCTGTTTGTTCGAGTGGAGGTGGGAGACCTCCACCGCCCGGTCGTCGTAGCGGTTGGGTGAAGCTGGCGGCAGCCTGATCCGGGAGATGCTGGGGAGGGTGGGAGCAGCCGCGACGAAGTCGGGTCGGTCCAGCACTGCCGGATGGATCGGGCCTGGTGAGCGAGATGGGAAGGCATACGCGAGGAACCGGTGGTGACACCTCTTGAGTCTTGACCAGCTCCAATCCGGCGGATATGGGCTGGGTGGCGGTGCGCATCCACGATCGATTTCTGATGGTGGGGAACTCTTGGCCGGGTAGCACAGGTTCGGTCCGGGAGGTCACGGTGAAGGTCTACGGCGTAGCCGTGACGATGCCGCAGGGGTAAAGCCGGGTGCCTCACCCGTTGATCGAGCAGCAGTGAACGTGGGAACCATCCACGTACCGTTCCGCATCATTCTGGCCGGCCAGGCTGGGATGTGCGGATAGGTCCGTCGTCGGTCGAAGGGCGTGGGTGGGGCGGAGCCGTCGTAGTACTCCGAGCCAGGGAAAGCCTGGCGCATGGGGAAGGACGGCAGCGTGTTGAGTCAAGGAGAAGACTGCAATGGTCGAAGATGCGTCGGTGAATACCGGCGCCGTCAACTGGCCGAATTTCGATTCGGCGGTGTTGACGGTACGAAGGATGCAGGTCAAGTTGCATCGTTGGGCGATCGAGGAATCTGATCGCCGGTTCGGTGATTTGTTCAACCTCGTCTATGACCCGGCGTTTTTGGTGCACGCGTGGGAACGCGTAGCCGAGAATACTGGGGCACGAACCGCTGGGGTCGATCGGGCTACGGTGGCCACGATCACCACGCGGGTGGGGGTGGCGTCGTTCCTGTCCGATGTTCGAGACCAGTTGAGGTCTCAGACGTTCACACCGGTTCCGGTCCGGGAGGTGATGATCCCGAAGGCGAACGGCAAGTTGCGCCGGTTGGGCGTGCCGACGGAGGCGGCATAGTGCCGCGTCGTCCAGTGATGGTTTGGGTTTTGTTCTCGTCACGCATCCGTTTCACGCGCTGAGTGGGCAGCGGCTGGAGGTGCTGTTCGTCAAGCGCCGA
>JALYTS010000077.1 GCA_030854185.1 Actinomycetota bacterium
GCCACCGGGCGGGCCGGGTCCCGGGTAGCGGCCCGCGAACCAGCGCGGCCGGTAGCGTGCTGGGCCATGAACGCTCCCCGCGCGGTCGTCGTCTGGGACGACGCCCTCCTCGGCTACGACCTCGGCGGCCGGCACCCACTCAATCCCATCCGGCTGGATCTCACCGTGCGGCTGGCGCGATCGCTGGGAGTGCTGGACGGGGTGCAACCGCTGGCGCCGGTACCGGCCACTGACGACGAGCTGCGCACGGTGCACTCCGACGATTACGTCGCCGCCGTCAAGCAGACAACGCGGGGATATGTCGGGCATGGTTTGGGCACCCCGGACAACCCCGTCTTCCACCGCATGCACGAGGCCTCGGCGCTGGTCGCCGGTGGCTCGTTGATGGCCGCCGAGGAGATCCTCACCGGCCGCGCGGACCGGGCGGTGAACATCGCCGGCGGGCTGCACCACGCGATGCGTGACTACGCATCGGGCTTTTGCATCTACAACGACTGTGCGCTGGCGATCCGCCGGCTGCTCGACGGTGGAGTGTCCCGGGTGGCCTACGTAGACATCGACGTCCATCACGGCGACGGTGTGCAGGAGGCCTTCGCCGCCGATCCTCGGGTGCTCACGATCTCGCTGCATCAGCACCCGGCGACATTGTTTCCGGGAACCGGCGACTCTGCCGATGTCGGCGCCCCCGGTGCCGAAGGTTCAGCGGTCAACGTGCCGCTTCCACCTGGCACGGGCGATGGCAGCTGGCTGAGGGCATTCCATGCGGTCGTGCCCGGGTTGCTGCGGGCGTTCCAGCCAGAGGTGTTGGTCACCCAACACGGCGCGGACACGCACTTCGAAGACCCGCTCGCCAACCTGGAGCTGTCCGTCGACGGTCAGCGCGCCGCGCATAGCGCGCTGGCCGAGCTGGCCGACACTACCGCCGGCGGCCGCTGGCTCGCCCTGGGCGGCGGCGGGTATTCCCTGTTCCGGGTGGTCCCGCGGTCGTGGACACATCTGCTGGGCGTCCTGCTCGACCGCGAGGTGGATCCGAACGAAGCGGTGCCGGCCGAATGGACGGTCTATGCCGCCAAGGTCGCGGGCGGCACGCAGTTGCCGGTCTCGATGAGCGACGGCGCCGCGCCTAATTGGACGCCCTGGGACGGGACTGGCGAGACGGCAGTGGATCGGGCGATCCGGGAGACCCGGCGCGCTGTCTACCCGCTGCACGGATTAGACCCTGAGAACCTGCGAGTGTGACCGTGCGGGGAGCCGAAGTCGGAAGGCCGGACCCCCGACGGGTCCGACCTTCCGCGGCGCGCGACAGCCCTGAGCTGACGTCGCGTGGTCTGCGTAACACGTGTTCTGCATCACACGTTGAGGTGACAGTGCCGGGTGGGGCGCGGCCGCGTCAATGCCGCCATTCGGGCGGTAACTCGCTGAGCTCCTTGCGGTCAGCTTGCGTAAGCCCGCAGCCGCTCCGCGCGGTCGCCATGGCGCAGCTTGGCCATCACCTCGCGCTCAATCTGACGCACCCGTTCGCGAGAGAGCCCGAAACGCTTGCCTATCTGGTCCAGCGTGTGCGGCTGGCCGTCGTCGAGGCCGTATCGAAGCCGGATGACCTTCTGCTCACGCTCTTCGAGAGTGGCCAGCACCCGGCGTAGATCATCCTGCAGCAATCCGGAGATCACAACGGACTCGGCATCGGTTGCCTCGGCATCCTCGATGAAGTCACCCAGCGGTGCCTCTTCTTCGGCGCCCACCGGCATGTCCAGGCTTACCGGATCCCGGGAGTAATCCAGCAGGTCAGCGACCTTCTCCACCGGGATGCCGGATTCGTCGGCCAGTTCCTGGTGAGTCGCCTCCCGGCCGCGCTGCTGGTGCAGGTCCCGCTTGATCCGGGCCAGCTTGTTCACCTGTTCCACCAGGTGGACCGGAAGCCGGATGGTGCGTCCCTGGTCGGCCATGCCACGGGTGATGGCTTGGCGGATCCACCAGGTGGCATAGGTGGAGAACTTGAAGCCTTTGGCGTAGTCGAACTTCTCGACGGCGCGGATCAGACCGAGGTTGCCCTCCTGGATCAGGTCCAGCAGGGGCATGCCGCGGCCGGTGTAGCGCTTGGCCAGCGACACCACCAACCTCAGGTTGGCCTCCAGCAAGTGGTCCTTGGCCTTGTTACCGTCGCTCACCAGGCGGATGAGATCGGCGCGCCGGCTGGGCGACAGCCGCGTCGCGGTATCCAGGGTGTGGCGTGCGAACACGCCGGCCTCGATGCGTTTGGCGAGCTCGACCTCCTGCTGGGCGCTGAGTAGCGCGGTACGCCCGATACCGTTGAGGTAAACCCGCACCAGGTCGGCCGCTGGGCTCTGGGCGTCGAGGTCAGCCTCGAGCATGGGGTCCGGTTCGACGAAAATCTGCGCGGCGGTCATCAGGTTCCTTCCTGCGACGGATCCTCGTGCCGACTCCGGTGCGTGCGCTGGATCGGCGCGCGACGTTGCACCAGTCTGGCCATTGGGTACCCGCGGCGATGTCTTTTACAACGTCGGGAGCCCGGATTCCGTTCCCGGACTCTCGCCCAGCACGACGAACCAGTACCCGGCGAAGTGCCCGATGCGGCGGACCCTCAGGCACTTCTCAGGGTTGGCCGCCGGTTTAGGGCGTTATCGCCCCGGTTGGTAGCTCTTCCAACGGCGTCACACGTCGATGAGTACCGTGAACGGGCCGTCGGCGACGCTGCGCACGACCATTGTCGCGCCGAAGCGGCCGGTGGCGACGGTGGTCCCGCGGGCCCTGAGCCGGGCGGCGACTTCCTCGACCAGGGGTTGCGCGTGCTCCGGGCGGGCGGCCGCGGTGAAGGAGGGTCGCCTGCCCTTACGCGTCGCTGCGTAGAGGGTGAACTGGCTGACCAGCAACACTCCGGCGCCGGTGTCGGCGACGGAGCGTTCGTCGCGCAGGATCCGCAGCTCGTGAAGTTTGCGCGCCATCGTTTCGGCCTGCGCGGGACCGTCGTCGTGGGTCACCGCGAGCAACACCAGCAGCCCGGGTCCGTCGAGCTCACCGACCAACTGGTCGTCCACGAGAACCGCTGCCTCGAGCACTCGACTCGCCACCGCTCGCACGGCGATGGATCCTGCCAGGAGAACTGGCCGCCTATGGTGGCCGGAGGTCGTGAGGTTGCCGAGGTGGAGGTGGTCGTCCGTGAACTCGTCGAGTCCGTTGAACCCGTTGAACGGTGACCCGTTTGGTGAGCTACGCCAGGATGCCGCTGACATCGCCTCGTCGCTGCGGTCGCTGTTCGGTATCGACTCCGCGATGGGCGATCTGGACCCGGCCGGGTTTGGAATGGCCCTGGGCAGGCTCGCGATGTCGGTCGCGGGTAACCCGCCGGCGCTGTCTCGGTCGGCGATGGCCTACGGCATGCGCAGCGCTCAAGCCGCCGTCACAGCGACGCTGCGCAGCGTGGGACTGAACCCGCAGGGCCCGGTTGAGCCGTCCCAGGATGCCCGGTTCGCCGATCCGGCCTGGACCACCAACCCGCTGTTTTACCTGGTGCGCCAGCAATACGCGCTGCTGGAGGGCTTCCTCCAGGAGCTGCTGGACGGCGCCGAGCTGGACGAGGTCACCCGACGCAAGGCGGACTTCGCGCTGCGCCAACTGCTCGACGCCGCCGCGCCGACCAACTGGCTACTGACCAACCCGGCGGCATTGAAGAAAGCATTCGAAACCGGTGGCCTCAGCCTGCTGCGCGGGGCGCGCAACGTGGTCCGTGACGTGGCAACCAACCACGGCATGCCCCGCCAAGTCACCCCGGACCAGTTCCGTCCCGGCCACGAGCTGGCCGCCACACCGGGCTCAGTGGTGTTCCGTAACCGGTTGATCGAACTGATCCAGTACGAACCACAGACCAAGACCGTGCACGCGGTTCCACTGCTGTTCAGCCCGCCGTGGATCAACAAGTACTACATCATGGATCTCGCGCCCGGAAAGAGCCTGGTGGAGTGGGCGGTGCAGCACGGACATACCTGCTTCATGATCAGTTACCGGAACCCTGATGAGACGCTGGCCGAGCTGACGATGAGCGACTACCTGCGAGAGGGTCTGCTGGCCGCGCTGGAGGTTGTCGAGGAGATCACCGGCGCGCAGCAGACCAATCTGATCGGGCTGTGCCTCGGCGGCACGATGGCGACGGGACTGCTCGCCTGGCTCGCCGGTCGCGGTGAGGACCGGATCCGCTCGCTGACCGTGCTGAACACCCTGCTGGACTACACCGTGCCTGGCCAGCTCGGCATATTCACCGACGAAGCCTCCGTCGAGCGGCTGGAGCGGGTCATGGATCGCAAGGGCTACCTGCCCGCCGACAGCATGGCCACCACGTTCAACCTGCTGCGGGGCAGAGATCTGGTGTGGAACTATGTAGTCAACGATTGGCTGCTGGGAAAGGATCCGGCACCATTCGATATTCTGAGCTGGAATTCCGATTCCACCCGGATGCCCGCCGCCATGCACATCGAGTACCTCCGCTCCTTATACGTAGAGAACCGGCTGGCGAAAGGTGAGCTCGAATTGGCGGGGGAGAAGCTGGATCTCACCCGAATCAGCCAGGACAGTTATTTCGTGTCCGCCGAGCGAGATCACATTGCGCTATGGAAGGCGGTCTATGCGGGTGCCCGTCTCATCGGCGGCACTGTGCGGTTCATGCTGTCCAACTCCGGTCATATCGCCGGCGTGGTCAACCCACCGAATCCGAAGTCCAAACACTGGGTTGGTTCGGCGGAGACATTGCCGGCGGACCCGGAGGCCTGGCGCCAGCAGGCCACCGAAGTCGCCAAGTCGTGGTGGGAGGACTGGACGCCGTGGATCGCCGGGCGGGCCGGACGGCGGCAGGCTCCGCCTCCGATGGGCAGCACCATGCACCCGCCGCTGGAAGCTGCCCCGGGCAGTTACGTAAGCGAGAAGTGAGACCTTGCGGCGCGTGGTTGCGCCGGAGCGGGATGATGTGAGTCATGGCTAGTGCGAGTGACGACGGCACGGCGCGCGACCCCTGGCAGGCCCAGCTTGGGGCATTGGGATCATTCATCCGCGCGCAGCGGCAGCTGGCCGACCTGTCGCTGCGCGAGATGGCAGCTCTGACCCGGATTTCCAACGCCTATCTCAGCCAGGTCGAGCGCGGCCTACACCAGCCGTCGCTGACGGTGTTGCGGGCCATCGCGGACGCGCTCGGGCTGACCACCGACCAATTGCTGGCGAAGGCCGGCTGGACGAAAGCGGTGGCTGACGACGTCCCTGCCGGTCAGTCGGAGAGTACTGAGTCCAGCATCCTGCGCGACCCGAGGCTCACCGAGGCTCAGCGCGAAGCCCTGCTCGGGGTGTACCGCAGCTTCATCGAGGGTAGGAGCAGCCGTGGCGGCGGATGAGCATTGCGAACGGCTTGCTTGACATACTTATCGATGGTGCGTACTTTGGTGATCGTATCCGATGAGCCACGAAAGGGATGACGATGACCATGTCGCAGGAGACCATGACCGATGCCGCCCGTCGCGGCCAGGAAGCCTTCACCACCGCGCTGCAGGTCTGGACGGATAGTTTTCAGATGTTCATGCCCGTTTCGGACACCAAGTTGCGCGGTGCCTTCGAGGCTGTGGACAGCATGTTCGACTTCGCCGAGCAGATGCTGGGGACTCAGCGAGAGTTCACCAAGAACCTGCTGACCGCCACCACATCGGCCGCCACCAAAGCTGCGTCCCTGACCCGGGAAGCCGCCATGGAAGCCAAAGACGTCGCCAAAGACGTGGAGGATGGCGCAAACGGCCAGCAGCGTCCGATGGCCAGGCGCACAGCCTCGGCTCACGATGTGGACGCGCCCTCGAAGAAGTAGCTCCACATCACCGCGCCGTGACCGATCCCGGTAGCGGAACCCGCCCGTCCCTGGGGTCCCGACGAGGGCACTCCAGGGACGGTGTGTATGAGCGCAGCCATTCGGGGGACTCGCTGTCCGATACCTCCGGTGCCCTCGCCAGGCGCTGTCACCGGCTCCTACGATGACCTGACAACGGTGGTCAGCCGACCGTGTGGTCCACCGATCGGTGCGAATGCACCTGCAGGAGGGTCGATGTCGTCTATCGGGTTGTTGAGCGGGTCTGCCGACCGGGCGCAACGGCTTTCTCAACTTCTCAAGGACGCGGGCGCCGACGCTGTGATCATCACCGATCCAGCGGCGCTACCGGGTGAGCCGAGCAGTGACGGCCTCGACTTCTACATCCAGCTGCCGATCACCATCCACCCCGATGGGGATACCGCCGTCGCCCGCGTCGGCTCGTTTCTGTCCGCGGGGCTGCTGGCCCGGTTCAGCGCGGTCGACCGGGTGCTTCCAGTGCTGGCGCCCGGCGCGACCGTGGTGCTGGTTTCCGGCAATACCCCGGATGAGCTGTCGTTGCCCGACGACCAGCAATCCCGGCTGGCGCTGCTGCATCTACTGGCGCACGCCACCCGGGCCGAGCTCGCCACCAAACACGTAGCGGTGAAGGTGGTCAGTAGCCGGCGCAGCGACCAGGAGATCGTGCACTACGCGCTCGGCGGCGACGACGATACGCAGCCTCAGCGCAACCCGCAGGAACGCTCTGGCGCGGCCACTGCCTACCAGGACTGGCGCACTGAGGTGATGGGCCTGGTCGGCATCGATATCTGATCGGTGCTCGCCAGGCAGCAGAGCCCTGCCGAGTAGTAGGCTCGGGTGCCTACTACTCGCTGCCGAGGAGGTCTTGGTGAGCTTGATGTTGAGCCAGGACGCACCTGCAGATTCGTTGCTGGAGCGGGATCCGCTGGCGTTGCTACTGGCCATGCTTCTCGATCAACAGGTGCCGATGGAGCGGGCTTTTGCGGCACCCTACGAACTGCAGCAGCGCTTGGGACACGATCTCGACGTCCACGAGCTGGCGGAGTACGGCCCTGACGCGCTGGCGGATTTGTTCGCCGAGCAGCCCGCCCTGCACCGGTACCCGAAGGCGATGGCCGGGCGGGTACAGGACATCTGCCGGGCCTTGGTCGAGCACTACGACGGCGATGTGACCAGGCTGTGGCGGGATGCCGCTGACGCGTCGGAGCTGTTCGATCGGCTGGTCGCGTTACCCGGCTACGGGACGTACAAGGCGCAGATCTTCGTGGCTCTTCTCGGCAAGCAGCGTGATGTGCGGCCCAACGGCTGGCGGGAGGTGGCCGGTCCCTTCGGGGATGAGGGTGTCTATCGATCGATCGCCGACGTGACCGATGCCGATTCGCTGGCCAAGGTTCGGGAGTACAAGCAACAGGTCAAGGCAGCCGCGAGGGCGAAGAGGTAGGAGGGCGGGAGTATCAGATCGGGACGTGAGGAAGCGCGGGATCAATCTGAGCACGGCCGTCGGCGAGGCGACGCCGCGGTTCTCATCACGGCGGCCGAACCGTCGTATGCCGAGCAGTTCGCCGCCAGGCGCCGCAAGTACGCCATCCTGATGGGGGCCCGCATCCCGTGCTTGATCCTGGCCGGTGTCTTTTACCAGATCTGGTGGCTCGCGCTGGCCTTCGTCGTATTGTCGGTGCCCCTGCCCTGGATGGCGGTGCTCGTGGCCAATGACCGCGCGCCGCGCAAGGCCGAGCAGGTCAACAAGTTGGGCCAGGGCCTGGAGCAGGGCGATCTTCGTGGCCGTGAGCTGGAGAGTGGCGACCATCCGATCGTCGAGGGCTGAAGGCTCGTGAGCGGCATTGGGTGCCATAACACTGTTTCCCACTCACGAGTGGCATTATGACGCCGTGAGTACGCTGACCCAAACGTTGCCAGATGTCGATACGCGTCCCGAGGGGACCGACGCCACCGGCGACGATACGCCCAAGATGTTCCACTACGTGCGCAAGAACAAGATCACCGAGAGCGCGGTGATGGGCACGCAGGTGGTCGCCCTGTGTGGCGAGGTGTTCCCGGTGACTCGTGCCGCCAAGCCGGGTTCTCCGGTATGCCCGGAGTGCAAGGAGATCTACGAGTCGCTACCCTCGGGCGGCGACGCCGGCTGATCGATCGCGCCGCGCTGCGCCGACCCGCGGTGCGTGCGATGGTGTCGGTATGGCAGGGCAGCTCTGGTGACCGCCGGGCTGGCACTTACGCCGACCGCGCGGACCATCCGCCGTCTCGACGCCCTGGTAGTGGCCTTGGTACTGGTCTTCGCTGGGCTGGGTGTGGTCGCCGGCCTCGAGCTGACGCGGCTGGCCGGGTTCAGCACCAGCCTGCTCGACGCCGCGAAGGCCCTGGATCAGATCGGGCACACGCTCAACGTGCTCGCCCGACTGCCCTTCGTGGGGCGTGAGCTTGGGCCAGCGGCGGCGAGCGTGCAGCAAACGGCGGCCAGCACCAGGAGCAACGCAGTGGATGCGGCGGCAAGTGTGCACGTGGTCGCGATGGTGCTCGGGGTGGCCATCGCCGCAGTGCCGCTGCTCCCGCTGCTGAGCGGATACCTGCCCCTGCGGATCGCTCGGTTCACCGAGATTCGCCGCCTGCGCCGGCTGCTGGCCGCGCCTCCGGTCGACCCGCAGCTCGTCGCATACCTGGCACACGGCGCGGTGTCGCGGCTTCCTTATACCCGGTTGCAGCAGATCACCCGGGACCCATGGGGTGATCTGGCGGCCGGGCGACACCACGGTCTGGCAACGGCGGAGCTGCAGAGGTTGGGGGTAGCGCCACCCCCGGATTGGCAGGCCGAGGCGCCGCGGCTAACCGGGCGAAGGCAGCGGTAGGTCCGCTGATGGGACTGGCCGAGCGGTACGCGCTACTCGTGGTACGCCTGCGTTGGCTGCTGCTGCCCATGGTGGGCGCGATCACTTGGGCGGCGGTGACGATGCTGCCCGGCGTAGCCGCGACGGGCGGTGGGCTGTCCAGCGCCCTCGGCGCCGGTGAGCCAGCCATCCAGGCCCAGATCGACGCGATACGGCGGTTCGGACTGCCGCTGCTCAGCGGGACCGCGGTGGTGCAGCGCGATCCGGCAGGCTTGGATCCGCAGGCCGTCCGGCGCGCCGTGCAGCGGGCCGTTGGTGTCGACCAACGCACGCTGACCGCCGGCCGTGAGCCCGGCCGGCGACTGTTGGCGGCGTTGCCACTGATCAATTCTCCGCAGCTGGTGACCGGTGCGCGCGAACGCAATACGACCGTCGTGACCTACCTGTTCGCTGACCCGACGCTCGGGCTCAGCGAGCAGGAGCAGGTGGCCAGCAGGTACGTGGCAGGCATCGATCAACCTCGGGACGCGCTGATCGGGGTCGCCGGGACGATCCCGACCCAGGTCCAGGAGAGAAAGATCCTCGAAGCCAGGCTGCCGGTGGTGGAGATCGCCACTTTGGGGGCGATCGCCCTGATCGTCGGGCTGACTTTCCGCTCGGTGGTCGCGCCGTTGGTCACACTCATCACCGCCGGCGTCGGGTACCTGCTGGCCGACCGGATCATCGGATGGCTCGCCGGGGTCGCCGGTTTGGTGGTCCCGGTGGAGATCGAGCCCATCCTGATCGCCCTGATGCTGGGCATCACCACGGACTACAGCATCTTCTTCCTGTCGGGCCTGCGTCGACGGTTGCGGGCCGGGCAGACCAACCCAACGGCCACCAGCCAGGCCATCGGCGAGTACCTCCCCATCGTGGCGACCGCCGGGCTGACCGTGGCCGCCGGTGTCGCGGCATTGGTCGTCGCGAAGTCCGCGCTGTTCCACGCCTTCGGACCCGGCCTTGCCGTCACCGTGCTCGTCGGGCTGGCGGTGGCAGTGGTCCTGGTGCCCGCGATGCTGGGCGTGCTGGGCCGGTGGGCATTCTGGCCCTACGGTCTCGCTGCGAAGACACCTGCCGGCGTAGGACGCGCGGCGATCTCCGAGTTCGTCGATGTCGATGGCCCGGCGGACGCGCCACCGAGTCGCGTGGTCCGGCTCGTCAACCATCGGTGGGTGGCCGGGGTGATCGCCGCGGCGGTCATCGCGGTACTTGTGGTGGTCGCCAGTCCAGTGACCGAGTTGCGCAGCGCGGTCTCGCCGGTGGCCGCGCTACCGGCGGGTAACCAGGTGCTCGAGGCCGCCGCTGCGGCCTCCGCGGGGTTCGCCCCGGGCATCCTGTCGCCGACCGGGTTGATCGTGTCCGCCCCCGGGCTCACCGACCGCCACGAGGCGCTGGCCACACTGGCCGGCCGGCTGCGCCGTCAGCCCGGGGTGGACATCGTGCTCGGCCCCGATAGCCAACTGCCGGTCCAGGGCCTGCTGGACCAGCGGCTACCGGACCAGTTGGGGGTATTTCTCGCCCCGGACGGGGGCGCTGCCCGCATGCTCGTCGTGTTCAACAGCGACCCGTTGGGCGCCACCGCGGTGGGACACCTGCGCGAGCTGCGTGGGGCGATGCCCGGCCTGCTTGCCAGCACTGGGTTGGCTGGGGCTCAGGTGTCCTACGCCGGCGCTACCGCGACCGGATTGTCGTTGGTAGATCAAGCCAGAGCGGACCTGGTCCGGGTGGCGATCGCGGTGGGGTTGGTGAACCTGCTGCTGCTCGTGCTGTTCCTCCGCGCGCTGGTCGCCCCGCTGTACCTGCTGGCCAGCAGTGTGCTCGCGGTCGGGGCGGCGCTCGGGTTGACCGTGGCCGTATTCCAGGGCGTGCTCGGGCAGGACGGTCTGATTTTCTACATCCCGTTCGCGGCCGGCGTGCTGCTCGTCTCCCTCGGCAGCGACTACACGATATTCAGCGTTGGCTATGTATGGGATGAGGCCCGCCGCCGACCGCTTCGCCAAGCGCTCGCGGTGGCGGTACCGCGCTCGACCCGGGCGATCACCGCCGCGGGAATGACGCTTGCGGCGAGCTTCGCGCTGGCCGCGCTCATCCCGCTGGCGCCGTTTTATGAGCTTGCGTTCGCGATGGCGGCGGGCGTGCTGATCGACACCTTCGTGGTCCGGTCAGTGCTCGTGCCGGCACTGCTCTCGCTGGTGGGCCGGGCCAGCGGGTGGCCAGGAAAGAGGTTGGCCAAGCCACCGCTGAACCTGGGTGGCGCGCGAAATCTGCCACCGCGCGACTAATCTGTCCAGACCTGGCGGGGTCCGTCATCGGCGGTTGGTCGGGTGGCCTCCCAGACCCGGCGCCAGGGGGCCACACCGTGGTCCGGCGCGGGCCGGCCGTTCGCGGTGCTGGGTAGGGCGCTGCGCGATCCGGTAGGCAGCGCCAGCGAGTCGTCGGCTGCCGCTCGGAGGGCGCCATACCAGCCGAGGTCGTCCTCGGCCCACAAAGTGGCCACGGCGCGCACCAGCCTGGTGCGGAACTCGGGCACGGTCTCACCCGCCGCGATGCGTAACGGTCGACCTATCCGGACGGTGACCCGCGGTCGACCACGCTGCGGCCAGCGCTGGCCGCGGGGCATCGCGGTGAACGTGCCGCGCAGCGCGATCGGCACGGCCGGCACCCCCTTCATCGCGCACAGTTGTGCGGCACCCAGCTTGAACGCGGTGAGCCAGCCGTCCACCGTGCGGCTGCCCTCCGGGTAGAGCAGCAGGCTCCACCCGCCGTCGACCAGTTCGGCGGCCAGGCTGCGGCCCCGCCGCGCGCGCCGCTCCACGGGGAAGGCGTTGAACAGCAGGGTGGTGGCCGCGGCAACGGTCCGAGAGTCGAAGAAGTAGTCAGCAGCGGCTCCGACCGCGAGCTTTCTGGTGATCCGGGGTGGCAGTGCGCCAAGGATCAACGGGGTGTCCAGATGGCTGGAGTGGTTGGCGACGAAGACCGCCGGGCCACGGACGCTGTCGAGATATTCGCGGCCGTGCACCACCGGCCGGGTCTGGCTCCAGATCACCGGCTTGAGCATCGCCTGCTGCAGGGCGCCGCGTAGCGCCCCTGCCGCGGCGGTCCGGGCCCACGCGGTAGGGAAGTCGTCGCCGTTGTCGGGTTGTTCCCAGCGCTGCGCCGACCGGGGCACCCGCGACCGGCCCCGCCAGTCCCGGCCGTGGCGCAACAGTCGCAGGTCGTCGCGCAGGCCACTCATCGCACGTCTGCCAGCACCATCGGCGGGGCGTGCAGGTAGCTGATCTCCGGGTCGGCGCCGACGCTGTCCCGAGCCAACTCAAGCGCGTCAGCCAAACTGGACGCGGCCCGGAATCCCAGCCGCGCGGTGGTCGATCGGTTGCCCCCGACGAAGATCACGTCGGCCAGGTGCTGCATCGCGTGCGCCCCCCAGTACCACATGTAAAACGGGTGCACGCCGTGGTAGGCGTAACTGGTTCGGTACAAATGGGTGTACCACGGATCGGTGGCGAACTGTTTTTCGTATTTGGTTTCCAGCATCACCGGGTCGGTGGTCTCGGCGAGCAGTTCGTAGAAATCGATGTAGCTTGGATGGTGCACCGGATGGAACTCGTGCGGCATCGGGTGGTAGAAGATCGCCACGCCGCCTTCGCGTACGATCGGCTTGCCCCGGTAGAGGTTGAAGAAGTAGCCGAGTCCCAGGGACATCACCAGGATCGGGTTCATAATCGAGTTCACGTTGTACGGGCAGATGTAGGGTAAGCCGAAAATCGCCACATCAGCCTGCCCTTGCACCTCGGTGAGCTGCTGGCGGTGCACCGCGGCCAGGGTGTGCGGGTGCACCTGGCTCGGTGCCCCGGCGTGCACCCCGGTGATGCCGTAAGGCGCCTCGGTGGCCTGCCAGATCCGCCGCCGCAGCTTGCCGGCGGCCAGGTCGTTGCCTCGCTTGACCGCCAGGTAACTGGCTTGGTCGGTGAGGTTCCACTCCCATTCGCGACGGGTGAGAAAACGCAGCGACGTGGGGAACGGTTCGTTGTTCAGCGTGGTTTCGATGGTGAATACCGGCACCTGCCCGCCGATGACGTCAGCCATCCGGTCGTAGGACTGGTGCATCGCCGAATTGGGCGGGTCGTTGAACGAGCGCGAATGCCGCAGTGTGTGCACATTGTGGTGGTGGCGCAGGCTGGCGTAGCTGGCCAACCCGACCGCTACCGACTTCGAACCGCCGTTCATCGCGGTGAGCGTGATGTTGACGTAGACGATCAGATCGCTCTCCGCGGCCCGACGGTTGATTTCCACGTCCTCGCCATGCGGGGTGGTGCCCAGATGCGCGAGATTGTCCGGGTCCTCGGCGTCGTGGTTGCGCAGGTGGACGGGATGAAAGGCGCGAAACACCCGCTCGCCGACGGTGCGCTTGAGCTCCGCCGGGGTCATCCGCCGGTGCAACGAGTTGGCGGCGATGAGTTCGACGTCGTCCACCCCGGCGGCGGCGGCCAGCTCCAGAACCTGCTCGATCACCCGCTGCCGGACGTCCGGGGTGCGCATCTGCGGCAGCGGCAGGGACAGATCATCGAAGACGATCGTCAGCCGCATCCCGCGCCGGAGCAGCTGCGGCAACGGGTCGCTGCCGTGTGGATGTAGTAGCGCATGGCGAATCGCACTCTCGATGTCGACGATGGCCGGCAGCGACTCCGGCGGGTAGATGACCCGGCTGCCCAGGGGCAGGCGCTCCAGCCGGAACCCCTCGCCCTCGTGCATCAGCAGCGGGGGAGTCCGCTCGTCGACGTCGAGCACGAAACCTGGTCTGCCCACACTCTCACCTGCTCCTGTCCGCCGCGCTGTGCTTGACGTCGACTCTCAACCTCGGCCGGGCGCGAAGACGACCTTGATGGTGCCCAGCCGGCCGGCCGCGGCAGCGTGATCAAGCGCGTCGCGCCACTGTTCCAGCGGGTACTTGGTGTCAACGTAACCGTTCAGCGCCGCTGATGCCGCCAGGGCGATGGCGGCCGGGAAATCACCCTGACTCGGCTCTTCACCGGTAGCCGAGGCGTACGCCCCGACGAGACGCAGCTCCCGGTACCACAACGGGGTGAGATCGACCCCGCCCGCAGGCATTCCCGATGCCACCACCGTGCCCCCGGCTCGCAGCGACCGCAGCGCCGTGTTCAATCCCGAGGTGCCCCCGGTGCACTCGAATGCCAGGTCCATCCCGCCGAGCAGGTAGCCATCGCCGAGCTCGGGCTCGACCAGTAGCGCGCCGGTGCTGCGGCGCAAGGTCCGGGCGGTGTCGTCGGTGCCGATGACCTGGGTGGCGCCCAGTTCGCGTGCCCGGTCGGCTTGGTGACGGTGCTTGGCGATCACATGAATCTCACCGGCCGCGGTGAGCTTACGCAGCGCAAGCAGTGTGAGGAGACCCACCGTGCCCGCGCCGATCACCAGCACCGAGGCGCCCGGACTGATCTGCACCCTGCGCACCGCGTGTACCGCGCAGGCCAACGGTTCCACCAGGACAGCGATCTCGTCGGGCATCGGGTCGGGCACCGGGTGCAGCTGGCTGGAATGCGCGATCATACGGCGGCTCCAGCCACCTCCGGTGTCAGCGCAGAACCCGGTCTGCAGCCCGGCAGCCAGGCGCCCGGTGGTGATGTGGTCGCAACGGCTGGTATGCCCGGCGATGCAAGCCCGGCAGGAGGGTAGGCCGCGCGCCGCGCACCGCAGTACCGGGTCGATCACCACCCGACTGCCTCGGGGCAACCCGGGCAGCTCGTCGAGGGTGCGCCCGAGCACTTCGTGGCCGGGAACGAAGGGCATCGAGGTCAGCGGCCCGAGGTAGGGCGACGACCGGCCGGTGAGCAGACCGAGGTCCGAGCCGCAGATACCGGACAGCACCGGCTCGACCCGGCTCCAGGACTCGTCGGCCGGGATCGGGTCGGCCTGCTCGACCAGCCGTAGCGGCGCCACATTGCTGGCCAGCGCGCCCGCCAGGCGGCCGCCGGCGCGGGTGCCGCTGACCGCACGAGCGGCGAAGTATCGCCCGGCGCTGCGGTGATATTGCAGTGCGAGGCTCACCGTGGAGTCCCCGCCCGGGCGTCGGTTCGGGTGACGTCGAACAGCACCTCGAGCAGCCCACCGGTGTGAGCGCCCCAGCGGTGCACGACCCAGCGGCGTCGGCGAGCGTGCCGGAACAGTTGAGAGTCCGGGTTGACCACATGCGGGTGCCCGACGGCCTCGAGCAACGGGCGGTCGGAGTAGCTGTCGGCGTAGGCGTAGGAGCGGTCCAGGTGCAAGCCGTTCGCCTGGGCATAGTGCCGCAGCCACGCGGCGCGTGCCTCGTCGACCAGCGGGGGGGTTTCGAGAAAACCGGTGAGTACGCCGTCTTTGGCGTGCATCCGGCTGGCCACGACCTCGTCGAAGAGCACTGATAGCGGCGCCACATGCAGGTCTACGGCACCGGTGATCAGAACGGTTCGGTGTCCGGCCGCGCGGTGGCGGCGGATCTGCCGGGTGGCTTCGGGCATCACCCGGTGCAGCAGCGCGTCGCCGAGCACGTCGGTGACCAGCGTTCGCAGCTCGTCGGCCCGCACGCCGGCGTAGCGGCGCAGGAAGGCGCGCAGCAGCTCACCGCGGTCATGGCGCTCCGCGGAGAGGTACCGGGGGGCGCACCGGGCGAGATCGGCCAGCTCGCGTAGCCAGCCGGAGCGGGGCATCGTCGCCAACCGGGCCCACAGATAGGACTCGACGACGTTGGAGTTCACGATGGTGCCCTCCAGGTCGAACACCGCGGCGACGTCGGTGCGCTCGGGCAGCGACCGCGACGGTATCGAACCGACCTTCGACGAAGATCCACGACGGTCGCCGGTGGAGCGTCCCCGCCGCTGCCCGGCCCGGCGGACCGTGGCTGTGATCGACGGGCAGTGCACGTCCTGCAGGTATGCCCGCCAGTCGATGACCGTGGGGTCGAAGCCATGCTCGAGGGCCCGCTCGGCCGGCAGCGCCGCATGCAGCTCCCGCAGCCGACTGTCGTCGTAGATCACCTCGGCGCGGGCGTAAACGCCGTAGAGGTCGGCGTATTCGCGTAGCTGCACCAATTCCTGCTGCTGGCGGACAAGACTGGTGAGCCAATCCTGCGAGCGCTTCGACGGTGGCAGCGCCAGCAGTGCCCGTTCGGCCAAGGCCGCGGCCCGTTCGCCGGCGCGCAGCGTCAGCTCCACCTGCTGGCTGCCGGGAAACCGCCAGGTCGGCGGGGAGATATGGCCGCGGTCACCATCGGGCATGGGATGGTTGTCGAAGTACTCCCGGCACAGCTCGTACATGTTCTGGAAGGTCAGCGGGTTACTGGCTCCGGAGCTGACGTGCAGGTATGCTGGGCCGGCGGCTGGAGGTCGGGCGGCGGTCGCGAGGATCGCGTTGACCACCAGGTCGACTGGGATCACGTCGAGCACGGAGTCGGGCAGGCCAGGGAATTCGCGCAGTACCCCCCTGCCGAAGGAGATGATCAGCGGGTCGGCCATCTTGAAGCCGTCGATCCACCCCGGATACGGGTGGTGCAGCGCGCTTTCCACGATTGCGGGACGGACCACCGACAGCGGCCGGCCTGCCCGTGCCCACAGTGTTTCGGCGACCCGCTCACCCAGGGCCTTGGTCAGCGTGTAGACGTCCGGCCAGCCCAGGCTCCGGGCCCGGGTCCGACCGTAGTCCACCAACCGGTGGGCAACCCACTCGGTGCGCAGCCGTTCGGCATCGGCGGCGGCGGACTGGGGTCCGGCTTTGGCGTGCTGGTTGCCCGCTTGAGCAAGGGCACGGCGCAGCACCTCCGGCCGCCGGGACTCCCGCTCCACATCGACTCGGGCGGCCAGCGCCATGTCCAGCTCGAGCTGCCAGTCCACCCCGTGATCCAGTGCCACCTCACCGACGACCCCCTTGCGGGTGCCCGCGACGTAGGCGGTGGAGATGTGCACCACGTGCGGCGAGCCGGGCAGCGCCGTATAAAGGCTCGCCACGCCCGAGACGTTGGTGCGGAACGCTTCGTCGACCGGGGGGTCGAAGGACACCGTGGAGGCACCGTGAATCACGACGTCGAGGTCGGCGGGCAGGCTGACCGAGCCGAGGTTGCCCTCGATGACCGTGACCCGCTCGCGCACGAGCCGCGCCAGTTCCTCGGCGCCGAGGCGCTCACTCAACGGGCGGAAGACGTTCTTGCGGAGCAATGCGCTGAGCCGGTCGGTTGCGCTGCGCTCGCCCCGGGGCCGGATGAGCACCGAGACACTGGTGTCCGGGTAGCTGGACAGCAGCCGCTCCAAGGTCGCCTGCCCCAGAAATCCGGTCGCGCCGGTCAGCAGCACGTGAGATCCGGCGAGCTCGTCGGTACTCATGGCGCTACCGCGCCGGCCGGATGGTCGCGGTGGTAGGCCGACAGTGCGGCCTCGCAGACCCGGCGCACCGGCCAACCGAGTGCCTCGGCGACCCGCTCGGCGTCGGCGAGCTCTGGTTTGGCCGTCTGCTGCCCTCCCGGTCCGGCGGCGACCTTGACGTTGATCTCCTGGACGGCCCCGGGCGGTCCCACCGGCACCGGCACGGTGATCCGCGGCAGCGTGGTGCGCTGCCAGGGCGCCCACCGTACGCCCAGCGTGGTGCTGTGGCGGAACACCGCATCCACGACCGCGGGGCGGATCTGCTCGGTGCACAGTGCGGTGAGCACCTGCCCAGGCCTGCCGTGCCGGCCGACGGTGGCGGTAGTCCAGCAGTCCCACGCTCCAGCGGCCCGGACAGCGAGCAGCACACCCGGCCACAGCTCGGGATCGAGATCGTCGACCGTGGTCTCCACCACGGTTACCGGCTCCGCGGGGCCAGGCGCCGGTCCAGGTTCGGTGCGGCTGCCGATGACCAGCCGGGTGATGTTGGGTCGCTCCGGGGTGTCCCGCCGTCCCGCGCCACTGCCCACCGCGTCAACCGTCATCGGTGGCAGTGGGCCGGGTGTTGCGAGGGTCGCGACCAGGGCCGCCCCGGTGGGCGTGGTGCGCTCCCCGGTGAGGTTCCCGCCGGTCAGCGACAGGCCACGGTCAGCCACGATCTGCAGCACGGCCGGTCCCGGGATCGGGATCATGCCGTGGGCACTGAGCGCGGTCCCGCTGCCGGCCGCCAGCGCGGAACAGGTCACCAGTGCGTCGGGCGCGAGCAAACCGAGCTGCTCGGCCGCGACGGCGGTGCCGACCACGTCGGCCAGCGCGTCGGCGGCCCCCACCTCGTGGAAATGCACCAGCCCGGCGGGGATGCCGTGCACCGCCGCCTCCGCGCCGGCGAGCAGCCGGAAGGTGTCTGCGGCCACCCGGGCGGCCGCTACACCCAGCGGGGCGATCTCGATGGCGGCCAGTACCTCGGCCAGCCCCCGGGTGGGTTGGTCGGCGGCCGGGGTAGTGACCACGGCTCGCGCGCAACGTAGCCCGCAACGACGGGTCTGCTCCAGCTCGATGTCCAGCCCGGACACCCCGAGTGAGCGCACCGCGGTGCGCACCGCGGCAAGGTCGGCGCCGGCGTCGAGTAGCGCGCCGAGCAGCATGTCGCCGGCCACACCCGCGGTGCAGTCCAGGTAGACCGCCGTCGGCTCAGCCACCGTGCACCCTCGCGACGATCTTGACGGCGTGCGCTGCGGCGCCGAATCCGTTGTCGATGTTGACCACCGACAGCCCCGGCGCGCAGGAGGCGAGCATGGTCGCCGCGGCGACGTGCCCGCCCGCGCTCACCCCGTAGCCCACGCTGGTGGGTACCCCGACGATGGGTGCGCGGATCAGCCCGGTCACCACCCCGGGCAGGGTGCCCTCCATTCCGGCGATGGCGATCACGCAGTCGGCCTCGGACAGCTCATCGAGGTGTTCGAGCAGCCGGTGCAGCCCGGCAACCCCGACATCGGCGATCAACCGGTGCCCGGCGCCGAGCGCCTGCAAGGTGGCGATCGCCTCGCGAGCCACCGGCAGATCCGAGGTACCTCCGGTGAGCACGGCGACGAACCCGCGGGCCGGCGGCAGCTCACCGACGATCACGGTGCGCCCGATCGAATCTGCCACGACCGGCTCGGCCCCGAACCAGCTCGGTGCCCGGCGCAGCACGCCGTCCGGGCACCGGGTGGCCAGCGCGGGGAACCCGGGCTCGCTGCTGCGTTGCTCGGCCAGCAGCCGCAGTGTCTGCTCCTCGGTCTTGCCTTGGGCGAAGATGACTTCGGGCACGGCGGTGCGTCGCCTGCGATCGGGATCCAGGCGGGCGATGCCGCTGACGTCGCTGATCCGACCGGTCCCGGCCGGGTCCGGTCCTGGACGCGACTGGTTTTCCCGCGATGGGTGCGGTGCTGAGTCGGCCACGGTGCCGACTATCTCACGCAAGCCGATGCTGCCCTGGACGTGCGAGGATCGTTGACCATGCACACTGCGGATTCCGTCAGCACCACCACCTCTGTCGTCAGCACCACCTCTGTCGTCAGCACCACCTCTGCCGCGGCGGCGCTGCTCGACCGGCTGGGGCAGCTGAACGGGGTGGTGGTGGCGTTCTCGGGTGGGGTCGACTCCGCCGTGGTGCTGGCTGCGGCCGTCCGGGCGCTCGGCGCCGGCGCCGTGCTGGCCGCCATCGCGGACTCGCCGAGCCTGGCCCGCGAAGAACTCGCGGCTGCCCGCCGCGTCGCGGGGCAGATCGGGGCGGAATTGCTGGTGTTGGCTACTGACGAGCACACCGATCCGGGTTACCGGGCCAATGCGGGCGATCGCTGCTACTTCTGCAAGCGGACCGTGCTCGCCGCGGTGTGCGGTGTCGCCCAGCGCAGGGGGTTCGCCCACGTCGCTACCGGCACGCACCTCGATGACCGCCGTGCGTCGCATCGCCCGGGCCTGCGGGCCGCCGCTGAGCTCGGGGTGTGCGAGCCGCTCGCGGAGGTGGGCGCTACCAAGGAGGTCGTGCGCTCGCTGGCGACGCGCTGGGACCTGACGGTCCGCGACAAGCCGAGCACGCCGTGCCTGGCCTCCCGGATCGCCGTCGGGGTGCCGGTAACCGTCGAGCGGCTGGCGTTGGTCGAGCGGGCTGAGCTGGCCGGGCGCCGGTACCTTGCCGAGCACCACGTTGCGGTTCGCGACCTGCGGGTCCGGCTGCTGGGTCGCGCCGGATTCCGGGTAGAGCTCGATCAGAACGCGCTGGGCGGAGTCGCCCCGCCAACGCGGGCGGCTCTGTTGGCCCGAGTCGCGGAAGTGGGTCTCGGCGGGAATGGCGATCTGGCGCGTTACCACTCGGGGTCACTCAGCGGCTGAGCGAGGGCGAGCGCAGCAGGGACCACAGCATGGATCCGGCTCGCTGGATCGGACCGGTCGCGAGGGTCGCGGCGTCGGGCCCCACCCCATAACGAGCGGCGGCGCGGCTGACCAGGTGCATACCGGCCAACCCGGGCAGCCGGTCGATCTTCTCGTCGATCTGCCGGATCATCCGGGCGCCGTCGGCCCCGCCCATCAGGTAGCGCAACAGAAACCTCGTTTCCGCAGCGGGCATGATCCCTGACCCTACCGGCGTCCAGGCCACCCGCAGGACGAGCCGGGTCAGCAGCCGGGCGGCACGCGACACCTCCAGCCGCTCTCGCGCCTGGCTGGCGTAGAAGGCCACGTGGCGGGTCTCCTGGCGCTGTATGCGCCCCACGAGCTTGGTCAGCTCAGGATGGTCGGTCTGGGCCAGCAACCGGCCATAGCCTGCGTAGGTGGACCACTCGTTGATCGCGCCGAAGGTCATGTGCACAGCGATGAAGTCGTCGCCGACCAGGTTGGCGGCCACTGCCTGGTAGATCGGAGACATCCGGTCACTGCGGCCCTGGGCGAGCCGGATGCGGCGGATCCGATCGGGGCCAACCTCGCGACCATGCGCGGCCAACACCTTGTCCAGCACCTCGCCGTGCCAGAACTCCTCATAGACCCACATGGTGAGAAACGTGGTGATCTCCGGGTCCTGGTGCGACGGGGTGACCAGCAAGTCCCGCAGGTAGCAGATGGTGTGGCTTTCCACGTCGGACATGTACTGCAGCGCCCGCAGAGCGGTTTCGGGCAGAGGTGTGCATGTGAAGGCGGAGTAGTCGACGTCGTCGTCCACCACCCGGCGGGCAGTGGTGCTGTAGTTCACGATGTCGAAGGACACAGGCACTCCTACCTCGTTGTTCCCCGGGGGCGGCCCGTCGGGATGCGGATGTGCACCACCCGCTCAGGAGGGTTCGCGCGCCTGGGCCAAGCGGTTCGCCCGGTCGCTGCGGGCGACGTCGGAATCGGGCCGGTCGGGGTCCGGCCCGGCCCGAGCCGCGAGGCGGGCCATCGTCTGCCGACGCCCACGCCGGCGATCGCGTCGGGTCGGGTGAGCCGGCCAGATCTCCTCGATGGCGCTGTTGAACTCCGCGCCGAGCAGGATCGCCATCGCGATGAAGAACGAGAACAGCAGGTAGGCGATGGGAGTGGCAAGCGCTCCGTAGGTGTACCCGGTGCCGGATACCCACGCGATGTAGAGCCGCAGCCCGGTGCTGGTGACCAGGAATACCGCCATCGCCAGCAGCGCACCTGGAAGGCCGCGGTGCCATGGCAGCTTGTGGGGTAGCACCACTTTGTAGAGCGTGGCCAATCCAACCATCAACAGGACGCCGAGCCCCGGGTAGTAGAAGATGCCGACCAGTAGGGCCACCGTGGGTCGTGCTGCCGCTGGGACCAGATCGGGTACCAGGTCCGGGCCCAGCGCGGTCAGCGGCAGCACGAAGACTGATCCGATCAGCGCCACCGCGTAGAGCAGCAGGGCGAAGATCCGTTGCCACACCGGGTGGCGCACGGTGTGCTGATGGTAGGCGGCGGTGATCGAGTCCACCAGGGACGCCAGCGCCGAGGAACCGGCCCACAGCGAGATGACGAACCCTACTGAAACGATCGAGCTGTGTCCCTGGGTGAGGATGTCGGACACCGTCGGGCGGATGATCTCGTTGACCACATCGGTGCTGAACACCGTGGGCGCCAGCCGAACGATCTCCCGCTGCGCTGCGCCGACCGTGTCCGGGCCGAACCAGCTGGCGACGAACCCGAGACTGCCCAGCAGCCCCAGCAGCAGGGGCGGCAGCGACAGCGTCATCCAGAACGCCGCCTGAGCCGACATCGAGATGAAGCTGTCCTCCCAGGCCTTGGCTGCGGTCCGGGAAATCAAGCGTAGCGGGACGCGCCGGGCTCGCTCACCGGTGGCGAGCTCGGCGGCGGGTCCGGCGCCGCTGGCGGGAGGCTCAGCGGTGCGCTCGACGGGAGCATCCATGTTGCCTCCCAGGATGGTCCATTCGCTGGAGTGCGCGCAGCATGACCCGCCGAGACAGGTAGCGTGCGGGTGCCCTAGCGCTTGTGAGTGGCGATGAGAGCTATAGCTCTCATC
>JALYTS010000237.1 GCA_030854185.1 Actinomycetota bacterium
TCGGCGCTTGACGAACAGCACCTCCAGCCGCTGCCCACTCAGCGCGTGAAACGGATGCGTGACGAGAACAAAACCCAAACCATCACTGGACGACGCGGCACTATGCCGCCTCCGTCGGCACGCCCAAGAGCCGGACGCCCCCGTTCGACTTGGGGATCTCCACCGCACGCACCGGGGGTGGGAAGTACGTGCCCGAGGACATCCGATTCCAGATCTTGTACAGGTTTCCCTTCAGATCCTTCTCGAATTCCCCAATCGACACTTCGTCCACACCTGGTGCACCTTTATTCGCCCTCACCTTCTGATACGCCTCCCAGACAGCCCACTTCGAAATATCGAACGACTTGCCTGGTACTTTCAACTCGCCCATGCGACTCCTCCCAGAGACAGTCCTGGTTGATCGAACGAACACAGTCACGAACGACCCGGCCCCTTCGCTCCACCTCCGTTACAGAGGCATCCGCACTACTACAAGCCGGTCCGCCAGCACCCCCGGCGACGGTACTCAACCCCTCACGGCTTAGGGCCGCTTGGGGCACTCCCTCTCGCCCGCTCCGCCAGCCGGGTCTGTTTCCGGGTGCGCCTTCTCCTGTTCCACACGGAAGCCGCAGATCGGGCTCGTGTCGCCTGCATGCCGGACACCACCTGGCCAATAAACGGGCACCCGCCAGACTTATCCCGGGATCGCATTGACACCCCGGTTTCGATGTCGTCTCTAAGTTTCGACACGTCAGCAGCGATTCGCTTTCGCTCACCTTCCCGATCCCCACCTGACACCTGACGGTGCCTTTTCCTCATCGTTCACCACGACGGTCTTCAGCCAACGCAGCATGAGGTGGTTTGGAGCCTCCCCCCGCAGGGCGGCCCCGAAGGGCCATGACCTTCATCTCCCGTGCAGCATCGCATCGAGAAGAACTCCTACATATCTCTTCCTTTCGCGTTCAGGACACAACAATGCCGTTAAGTTAGAGACCTGAGTCGGGGTCGTGGGAGTCGCGTGGCTGTGCCAGAAATAGTGCGGCGTGTCGGCTGTCGAGAGACCGGGATAACACGGTCCGGGTCGATATTATTTGTCGTGTGACGAACGGCGCAGGGGATTCTTCTCGAGTATCGGGTCGGTTGACCGACCATATCGCGATCGGGGTGCTGAGTGGCCTGATCCATCGGGACATCGTCGATGATGTCATCAACGAATGCGGGAAGCGTGAGCAGCGGTCGCGGTTGTTACCGGCGCATGTCGTCGTGTACTACGTGCTGGCGTTAAATCTGTTCTTCGGTGAGGCCTACGAAGAAGTGATGCGTCAACTCGTCAACGGGCTATGGTTTCTGGGCAACTGGCGGGACAATTGGAAGGTGCCCACTACCAGCGCGCTGTCCCAAGCCCGCACGCGGTTGGGTGAGGCCCCGATGAAATTGTTATTCGAGCGGATCGCGGTGCCGATGGCCCGGGCCGGTACCCGCGGGGCGTGGTGCGCCGGGCTGCGGGTGATGGCCATCGACGGTCTGGTCCTCGACGTGCCCGATACCCCCGACAACGACGAGGCGTTCGGCCGCAGCGGCAACGCCACCGCGCCCAGTCCCTTCCCCCAGGTCCGCCTCGTCGCCCTGGGTGAGTGCGGCACTCACGCCGTCGTCGACGCCGAGTTCGGCCCGGTGACCACCGGTGAGCAGACCCTGTCCGTGGCGCTGATCACCCGGTTCACCGCGGGCATGCTGGTGTTGGCCGACCGGAATTTCTACAGCTATCAGGCCTGGCAGCAGGCCCGCTCCAGCGGAGCGGAGCTGCTGTGGCGGGTCTCGGCGAACCTGACCCTACCGGTGCTCGCCTGGCTGCCTGATGGCTCCTACCGATCACTGGTGATCAACCCCAAGATCCGCGGCCGCCGCGCGAGGCACTCATCGCCGCCGCAGCCGCCGGTACCGACATCGACCCGACCCAGGCCATGGTGGTCCGGGTCGTCGAGTACATGATCGAAAACCGGCCCGGCACCGGCGAGCTGTTCTGTCTCATCA
>JALYTS010000020.1 GCA_030854185.1 Actinomycetota bacterium
GTGTCATGACACTGTTTGCCACTCACGAGCCGCGCAGCGCAAACGGTGGAGGCGACGTGGTGCGGCGCACAGAGATGCCCATGGTCTCGATCATGTCGTCGATGGTGATGGCCTGCGCGTCGCGGTGCATGGCCAGGCCTCGCCGGGCGAGTTCGGTGGCCAGCTGGGTCTGGTGGTCGTCGACCTGCTCGCCGCGAGCGCTGTCCCGGGTGGCCAGGATCGGGTAGCGCCCAGCGTTGAGCGCGGCCAGCGCCGAGCCCGTGCCGGCATGGCTGATCACGATGTCCGCCTTGCCCTGCGCGGCGCCCAGCTCGGCCGCGGGCAGCACCGGCGTGGCCCGGATGGGCAGATCATCCACCGGGGTGTCGCCCGTCTGCCACAGCACCTCCACCGGGAGCCCGGTCGCCTGCGCGAGCGCACCTTCGGCTGCTAGCAGCGGCGCGAGGTGCTCGAACAGCCGGCGGAACGGGTACTGGGTCGCCGCGCCCACTGTGACCACCACCCGCAGCACGGCGTCGGGCACCCGGGTGACAGCGGTGGACTCGTAACCGTCGAACACACTGCCGGCGTAGCTCCACCGCTGATCCGCCCAGCTCTGGTACTGGGTATAGGTACGCACGCCCGGGACCCACTGCAGCACGCGCCCGGTGACCGACGGTCCGCTCACCCGTGTCGCGCTTTCGATGTAGTGGCACTCCACGCCGCGCGCGGCGAGGTACGGCAGGTACCCCAGCGCGATCCCGGACCCGGTCGACACTGCCCTGGTCA
Organism: Actinomycetota bacterium; assembly: GCA_030854185.1. Classification (GTDB taxonomy): domain Bacteria; phylum Actinomycetota; class Actinomycetes; order Mycobacteriales; family Pseudonocardiaceae. The sequence goes on from JALYTS010000020.1 coordinate 769, forward strand.
CCTTGCGGCGCTCCAACAACCGGCGCGCGTAAGGGATGCAGCGGAGCACATCGGGCACGTTGCGCACCCCGACGTAGGGCACGTATTCCACGTCGCGATCCGCCAGCATCGACCGGCTCTGCTCATTGGCGTGCGTCACCCACAGCGCATCGCCGTTGGGTGGGATCCGGCTCGCCAGGCTGTCGAGCTGGGTCAGATGCCCACCTGTCGTGGCGACAAACAGCGTGGTCATGAGCCCTCACCCCTGTTCAGCCCGGCTAAGCAACGTGTACGCACAGTGTCATACGCACAGTGTCATGCACCCAGTGTCATGCACCCACTGTCACACATACCCACTGTGACATCTTACTTCCAGCGCGTCACATTCAGCGTACCGCAGCAGCCGGTAGCGTCGCGTGCGTGAATGCGCCCGCGACTCAACCGGAGACCGTGATCACCGATCCGCGCAGCGATCCCCGCTGGCGTCAGCTAGCCCTCGGGCCGCACGGCAGCGTGTTCACGTCGCCGCCGTGGATCGAGGCGGTATGCGCCACCTATGGCTTCACCCCCACCAGCACCATCCGGCTCGACTGGGACGGGCGACCGCGCGCGGGGCTGGGCTGGGTGCCGATCAGCGATATTCGCGGCGACCGGGTGATCAGCCTGCCGTTCTCCGACCGGGCGGAGCCCTTGACCGATGACCAGGGCGATTGGAAAGCCCTGGTGGACGGGATCATCACCGCCGCTGCCCCGTTGAGCCTGCGATGCTTCGACACCGCCGTGCCCGCCGGCGATTCTCGCTTCGAGCGGGTCTCCGCGGCGGCGTGGCACGGTACGCCGCTGGACGGCGGCATCGAGGAGATCCGGAAGCGGCTGTCCCAGCACGCCCGCCGCAACATCGTGATCTCGCAGCGCGAAGGTGTCCGGGTCGAGGCGCACACCGGCCGGGATGCCGTGCACCGGTTCCACGGGTTGCACGTCGGGCTGCGCAAGCACAAGTACCGGCTGCTGGCCCAACCCGTCGAGCTGTTCGATCACATCTGGGAGGCCTTCGCCCCCGACGATGCGATCGTGACGATGCTCGCCCACTCCGGTGACGAGCTGATCGCCGGTGCCGTCTTCCTGGCCTGGGGTGACGCGCTGTACTACAAGTTCGGGGCGTCGCGCCACGAGCACCTGGCGCTGCGCCCGAACGACGCGATCTTCTGGGCCGGGATCACCTGGGGAGTGCAGCGGGGAGCCCGGCTGGTCGACTGGGGCCTGTCCGACCTCGACCAACCAGGGCTGATCGCGTACAAGCGCAAATGGGCGACCGAACAGCGGCAGATCGTCACCCTGCGCGCTGGCGGCGAACACGCCCGCAGCAGCTCCCCGGCCGGCGCGATGCTCGGCGAACTCACCCGGTTGCTCACCGACGATTCGGTGCCCGACGAGGTGACCAGGCAGGCCGGGGCGCTGCTGTACCGCTACTTCTGCTGAACCGGGACACGGGGCTGTTTCACGGCCCCTCGGCCAGGCTCCTTCCCGGACCGTTGTGCCGGCACTCGGCCGTTTCCCGACCCTTGATCGGGCTGCGTCCTGGGCGGTTTTTCGGGCCGCCGACCGGCTGACTGCCCCGCCCGCCCGCGCGGCGTCTTCCCCCACGGCTTGATCACCGAGAGCCCGGTCGCCGCGAGCAGCAGCACCAGCGCCAGCGCCCGCCCGATCAGCGTCTGTATCCCGGCCGCCTCACCACCCCCGGCGACGAGGGCAGGCAGTTGGGGTAGCAGGAACGTCAACCCAGCGGCGGTCAACGCGCCGGCGATTCCGCATTTGGCGATCACCCACCAGTATCGCCCGAGGCCCCATGGAGTGGACAACGCCAGCACCAGCCCGCTGGCCAGCGAGGCGAAGACCACCGGTATCAGCACCCAACACGCGATCACGGCCATCGCGGCGCCGATCCCAGCCCGTATTTCTGCATTGGCGGTAGACAGTCCAGCTATCTCCAGCGCCACCAATGCGCCGTCGAGTCCGAGCCACCCGACCGACATCGCGACATGCACTGTGAGCAAGGCTGCCCGGGCCCCGCGCGATAGTCGCGGGATTGTGAAAATAGATGCTGTTATTGCCGTCAAGGCTGCTCCCCCCAGCTGCCAGAAGGCGATCTCAGTTAACGAGCGCCGTGCCCCCGCAGCAGCGTCGGAACGGTTCGCAACAAGATCATGAGATCAGTCCAGAAACTCCAGCTACGCACATATGCCAGATCGAGTTCAAGCATCTCCAGCGTCCCCATCGTGCTGCGCCCGCTGACCTGCCAGAGCCCGGTCAGGCCAGGCGGGACGTCGAAACGCTCGGCGAATCTGGCTGGGAACATCTCCGCTTCCCAGTCCAGGCAAGGACGCGGCCCGACCAATGACATCTGCCCCAGCAGAACGTTCAGTAGCTGGGGAAGCTCGTCGAGGCTGCTGCGTCGCAACATCGAGCCGACCCGGGTCACCCGCGGATCGCTGTCGATCTTCCAGCTACCGTCGACCGAGGTGTCCTCGCCCCGCAGCTCGCGAGCGATGAGCTCGCGGTGCTGCGAGTCGGAGCAGCCCTGCCGCATTGTGCGGAACTTGTACATCGTGAATGGTCGGCCCCCCCGCCCTATTCGCCGCTGTCGATAAAACGCTTGGCCCGGGCTCCCGATCCTGATCATCATTGCGATCAGCAGCATCGGGATCACGAGCATCACCAACGCGATCAGAACCACCACCAGATCGACGGCGCGCCGGGCTACCGGTTCCCATCGGGCGGGTAAGCGTGCCTGTTCAATGCCGCTGGACACTGAGCCTCCCCGTGGTCATTCCCATCAGCACGAAAAGCAAGTCCCCAGAGCCTCGGTAGGTCAGGTGCGGATCGAGGATGGTGAGGACGATCAAGAACCACCAGGAGACCCACAGCGCCGAGGCTGCCGCGGACAGCGCAGCCGGCTGACCGTCCGAGGGGCCCTCCGACTGGGCCATGAGCTTGCCGGTTCTGCGCAGCACCACCACCGACAGCCACCCGAAAGCGGCCAGCAGCGGGATCCCGCCGATCCAGAGCAAGTCCAGGTAGCCGCTCTCCAGGTAGATGACATCGCGCCACCTCTCGGGTGCCGGCAGCACAGAGTTGGGTGACACCCCCAGCAGCACGTTGATAAAGCCGAACCGCGGTAGGTAGAAGGTGGATAGGTTGTTCCAGCGGCCGATCCAGCTGCTGGGCACGCCGAACTCGCCGAACCCCTGCAAGCGGCCGATCAGCGCCGGTGCGCCGACCGCGAGCACGACCGGAACCAGCCACAGGAGCCGGAGCGAGCCGCGGCGCAGGGTGCTGAAGCGCCACAGGATGAACCCGCCCGCCACCACTGCGGAGATCCAGGTGGAGAACTGGCCGGTGGCGAGTACACCCGCACCGAGTACGAATCCCAACGCCAGCCGCTCCCGGCGCTCCAACAACCCCCGCATCCCGCAGCAGATCACCAGAGTCAAGCAGATGACGAGATAGTCGCCGGTGGCCAGTGGCGAACCGAGCGTCGTAGTGCCCCGCTCGGCGAGTGCCGCGGCGTTGCTGTCGGGCGTCCAGACGGCTTGCAGTATCGAGACGACCGGGCCGAAGTGCAGGGTCTGCAGGATCGCGATCACCGCGACCACCGCCCCCGGCCAGAGGATCAGCCGGAAGCACCGCACCAGCTGACCTTCGGTGCTGACAGTGAAGCGAACCAGCAGGTAGATCGCGACCAGCTTGCCGACGGGCAGCACTGCGGCCAGATCGGAGGTCAGTGGTGCGTGCCCACGCAGGATCATGGACAGCAACGGCCACGCTGTCGACAGCAACAGGAAGACACCGAGCGGGATATCGAGTTGGTTCAGTTGCAGCGCAACCCGCTCGCCCCGGCACCATCGAAGATAACCACCGACCAGAGCACCCACCAGCAGCACCACCAGCAGCGCCTCGTTGGGACGCAGCAGCGGGATGAGATTGCCGCGATTGATGCCGGCGATGATGGGCAGGGTGCCCAGATAGGCGTAGGTCGCGAAGACCGGCCGGTGGACGACCGCAGCGAACAGACCGACCAGGACCAGCACCCCGATGGCGGCGAGCGCGAGCAACGGCCCGGCCGCCACCGCGAGAATCCCGCCGACCACCGCGCAACCAGCGGCACCCAGCACGAGCCAACGGCTGACCGCAGGGGTTGGTGGGCTCTGACCTCGCGTCGGAACGGGGCTGGAAGATTGACCAGAGCTGGGCGGGAGGGTTCGGGTCATGACCCACCACCTATCCGTCGTACCGCGACACGGAGCACCAGGACGTAAACCCCGAGCGCCACAACACCGCCCAGGGACAGAAGTGCGAAGTCTGCGAGCCGGTCGCCACCCAGCCGGTCGCCACCAGTGAGGTGGGCCAGCCACCACATCGCGGCGGCTACCGGCACCAACGCGAACGTGGCCACCATCGCCGCGGCCAACGTTCGGGGTTCGAAGAAGCGCTCAGGCCGGATCGCCTGGCGCAGCCGGGCCAACACCGTCCCGGCGGCGGCGAGTTCGCCGGCCAGGATGGCCGCCACCAACCAGATCAGGCGGGTTCCGTCGGCGGGCAGCAGCAGGGACGCGGCCGCGGCCACCAGGATCACACCGAACGCGACTTCGCTCGCGCGGCGCGGAATGCGGTCGTCCAGCCGGGCGAACAGCGCCTGGCGACCGATATCGTGCACTCCACCGATCAGCTGGGCCACCGCCACCACCCCCAGGCAGGTGGCGAGGGGGCCGATCAGCGCAGCGTGCCGCAACTCGCCGTTGGCGAGGATGTTCGCGGTGGGTATGGAGTTCATCGCGAGCAGCACCAGCAGCGGCAGGCTGGCGATGACGGCGTAGGACAGACCTTGCCGCCAGGCCGAACCGAATGTCGCGCCGTCCTCCCGGTGGGCGGCGCTGGCCAGCCCTGGCAGCGCAGCCATCGAAACGGCACGAGCACTGACGTAGGACAGCGAATAGAAGACCGAGTAGGAGAGCTGCACGACGAAGACGCCGCCAGGCACCGAGCCGGCCAGGGCGAGCAGCACGTACATCGCCGCGGCCGGCCACGCCGCCACGCCGACCGAACGCACCAGCCGGCGGCTGACCGCGCGGGCCTCGGGGTCATGCCGCCAACGCATCGACGGCCAGGTCAGCAACCCCACCCGCGCGGTGCCGAACAGCTGCAGTGCCGCGTGCAGGGCCACCGCCGCGGTGCTGCCCACGCCGAGCACGATCACCAGCTCGACGGGTACCTGCTCGACGTCGAGGCCGGTCCCGTAGTACCAGCCGGCCAAGATCACGGTAACGATCAGGATGACGTTCTCCACGGCAGGCGCGCCTGCCGCCAACGCGAAGCGACCGCGGGACTGCTGTGCCGCCATGCCCAGGTGCGCCAGGATGTACAGCAGGACCTGAGGTGCCACAAGCAGGACCAGCACAGTCGTGAGCCACATGCCCCGAGCCCGAGCAGCCGGATCCGGGATTCCGAAAGTCAGCGTCCAGGCCACCGCCGGGGACAGGATCATCAGGAGCGCGACCACGGCGCCGGCAACGCCGAGCAGCCAGCCGGCCGCCCCACCCAGCACCTCCCGGCCCCGCTCGACGCCGCCCGCCCCGATGGCGCGGACGACGCCGGGCACCAGCACCAGCGCCAGCACCGGCCCGGCGACCATCGTGAACACCAGATTCGGCACGACGTAGCCGGCTTGGAAGGCGTTGGCGAAATACGTTGGCCCCAGCACCGCCCCGATCACCACGACACGCAGCAGCCCGGTGGCCCTGCTGACCAGCGTCCAACCTGCGACGGTGGCCGATTTCCGGGCTGTCGTGTTAACCGGGGTTGGGTCCTCGAGCGCTGTCACCGTTGAGGCGGCCACAGCCGGGCCCTCACGGCCTGGTCCGGCGCCGGGCACTCATCGCCACGACCCCACCGGCCACGATCAGTCCGACCAGTGCACCGGTACCGGCCGCGATCAGCGGCTGCGGGAACACGGCGTCGGGCATTGAGTATGGCGGCGTCAGCAGCTGAGCATCCGGTCCGTCCTGGCCGGTGAGTTTGACCTGATCGATCCGACCCTGGATCGCCTTTTCCAGATCCTGGGAGGCGGTGAGCTGGGCCCGGGCGTCGTTGAGGGAAATCTGGGTAGCGGTTCCGGCCACCACCGCGGTGGTGAGTTGCTGCACCTGCGTCTGGAGCTGGGTGGTGTTCGTGTGGGCGTCCGCCAGCTGGGTGCTGAGATTGCGGGACACACCGGTGGGCTGACCGATGAGCGTCATGTACCCATCCATGATGGCCTGCAGCGTCTGCATCGCGGCTAACTTGGTGGCACCGTGCGCCTCGACCTGGATGACGTTGCTGTTGTCCAGGACCGACACGCTGACGTCCTTGGTGAGATCCTTGAAATCCCTACCCTGCTTCTGCGCGACCGGTCCTAGCACGGCCCGGCTCTGTAAATACACCAGTTGGGTGGACAGCTGGCGATCCTGCTTGAGCGGGTCGCCGCCACCCTGCCCGTCCCCTCCGGTGGAGTAGAGGACCTCGGCGCGGGCACCGTAGGTTTTCGGCAACACCAGCGCGCCGACCAGCCCGGCGGCGGTGCCGAGCAGAATGATTGTCAAGGCCAGCATTACCAGGCGGGTCGAGAACAATCCGCCGCCATGGTCCTCGGGTGGGCTGTCGAATCGACTCTCCGAGCGCGGCGCGGGCACCGCGCCGGGCTCGAGGGGGTCGGTCCCAGGGGACTGCTGCAGTTTCTCCTCGTAGCCCATCGAACGTCCATTCGACTCGCTAGCCCCGTATTGGAAGACATTGGACACGTTGCTCACACCGCACCTCCGAGCACATCGCAAACCCGCGCAACCTGCTCGATAGTCAGCGTCGGGGACATCGGGAGGGAAAGGATCCGGCCAGCTGCATGCTCTGCCACCGGAAACTCATGGGCTACCGGACATTCATGACCCACCGGAGCCGGCTCATGCAGGCTGGCCAGGGCGGGCTGCCGATGGCAGGGGATCGGGTAGTGCACACCCCAGCCGATGCCTGCCGCGGTGAGCGCGGCGCAGACGTCGCTGCGATCATCGACCTGGACGACCGCCAAGTGGTACACCGGCTCGGCGCCCGGCTGCACCGAAACTGGGGTGCAGCCCTGCGGGAGCATCTCGCGGTAGGCGGCCATCGCGGCCGCGCGCCGGGCGTTGCCGGCGGTCAGCCGCGGTAATTTCGCGGATAGAAGCGCCGCCTGCAGCGTGTCGAGCCGGCTGTTTCGCCCGGGCAGGTCGTGCAGATATCGATCGGTCACCGATCGTCCGTGATTGGCCATGCTGCGGATCCGGTCGGCCAGGGCCAGATCGCTGGTGACCACCGCACCGCCGTCGCCCAGGGCGCCGAGGTTCTTGCCGGGATAGAAGCTGAACCCAGCGGCGATACCCACACTGCCGGCGCTGGTCCCCCGGTGCCGGGCGCCGTGGGCCTGTGCCGCGTCCTCGATGAGGGCGAGTCCGTGGGCGGCGGCGATCGCTGAGATCGGCTCGGGATCCACCATCTGGCCGTACAGGTGCACGGCGATGATCGCGGCGGTCGAGCTGTTGATCGCTGCCTGCACAGCGGCTGGATCGATCAGCAGGGTGTCGGGGCACACGTCGACGAACCGGGGCCGCGCCCCGGTCGCACATACCGCTTCGGCCGTCGCGATGAAGGTATTCGTCGGGACGATGACCTCGTCGCCACGCCCGATGCCCAGGCCGGACAGGATCAGTTCCAACGCGTCGGTTCCGTTGGCCACCCCGATGCAGGCATTCGCTTCACAGGAGGCAGCGAATTCACCCTCAAAGCGCTCAACCTCGGGGCCGCCGACGAAGTGGCCGTGATCCAGCACGGTCTTCCAGGCGAGATCGAACTCCTCGCGCACCCCGTTGTTGACGCCTCCGAGGTCCAAAAAAGGAACACTGAAGGCAGCCCCGGATGCGGCGGTCATGAGGCCACCTCCCGGACGAGCTCCGCGGCGGACGGGGCGTCGCTGCCGGCGACGAAGGCCGGGCGCCCGGTGGCCTCCGCAACGTCGGTGGCGGCCAGGACCCGGACAATGTCCAGCCCGCGCTCGCCAGGTGTGTTGGGCTTGGCGCCGGTACGAATGCAGTCGATGAAATGACTGTCCTGAACCAGCAGCGGCTCATTGAACTGAATAAATGGTGAGACGATGTCACCGGTCCGGTAAGAAACCGGCATCGCGTGCGACTCACCATGGTCGTCGGGATCGGTCGAATCGACGCCGATGTCGTAAACCCGGATGCGCTCATTGTCCGACATATCGTTGTAGACGACCATTTTGCGTTCACCGACAACCGTGACCCGCCGTTCCTTGCACGGATCCAACCAGCTCACGTGCACGAATGCGTGGGTGGCCGCTTTCTCGAAGTCCAGGCGCAGGTAGGCCACGTCGGCGTGCCGGTGTCCGACATGCCGTTTGGCCCATACCCAGGTGGACCGGGGCACTTCACCGAGCAGGAAAGTTGCGATCGAGATGTCGTGTGGAGCGAGGTCCCAGATGACGTTGCAGTCACGCTGGTATTTGCCCAGGCTCAGTCGAGCGGCATCGATGTAGAGGACCCTGCCGAGCTCACCGGAATCGATGATCTCCTTCAGTTTCCACACGGCCGCGTTGTACTCGAAGGTATGGCCCGCCATCAGGTGCACGCCGTTGGTAGCCGCGGCGTCGACCATCTCCTGTGCGTCCATCACGGTCGTGGCCAGCGGTTTCTCCACCAGAGCATGGCGTCCCTGGCGCAGAGCTTGCAGCGCGACCTGGGCATGCGCGGCCGGCGGGGTCGCGACGACCACCGCGTCCACGCGTCCCAGCACCTCGCCGAGATGCAGTGCTGATTCCGCCTGTGGGTAGCTTCGCCTGGCCTCCGCGATCCGCTCAGGGTCCTCGTCGACGATGGTCACCTGGACACCCGGCATGCTGCTGAGCACTCGCATATGCTTCGAGCCCCAGTAGCCATAGCCCACCACTGCCACGCGAACATCGGGACCGAAGGTCGTGAGACCTCCCGGTTCGCGGCCAGCTAGGGTTGCGGCCGGTTGGGCGGTACTTGCAACGAACTTCATCGAGACGGGCCCCCTGCCGTGACTCGAGATGTCTGCCGACAACTGAATGTTCTGCCAACGCAAACGGAAGTGAGCACGCCTACGGGCCCCGCGGGTCCCGGCCGTGCAGTACTCACCCTCTCGTACAGTGGGTTCGCCCCTCCCCACACTGCGTATATCTACCGCTCACCGCCAGGCGTTACTAGGTAACTGTAACACCCGCCACGTTCACCCGTATGGCGCAACCACATACCTCAGCGTGTCGAATGCGTATAGTAACCACATAATTACTTAGCGGAGTAACCGGTGCTCTGAGGCCGTCGTGCAAGCGACTGCGCAGCGCCCGACCTATGCCCTTGTCGCGAGCTTGGCGAGCCGCTGCGGCGTCGGCCAGCGGACGTTCCACACCCAACCGAGCTTTTCGAACAACCAGATCACCCTGGCTGAGATGTCGATCTGCCCACGGAGCACGCCGTGGCGGGCTGACGTCGGGTCGGCATGGTGGAGGTTGTGCCAGGACTCCCCGGCGGAAAGGATCGCCATCGGCCAGAAATTCGCAGCCTTGTCACGGGAGTCGAACGGTCGCTTGCCGATCATGTGGCAGACCGAGTTCACCGCCCAGGTGACGTGATGCAGGAACGAGACCCGCACCAGTCCAGCCCAGAACAATCCGGTCAGCACAGCCCACCAGGACCAGGTCACCAGCCCGCCGATGATCCCCGGCAACACGAGCCAGATCGCCGTCCACAACCAGAACAGCTTGCTCACCCGCACCATGGTCGGGTCGGCCAGCAGGTCTGGGACGAACCGGCGTGGGTTGGACAGGTCGCGATTGAACAGCCAGCCCATGTGGGCGTGCCAGAAGCCCTTGGCCACACCCAGCGGGGAGGTACCGAACAGCCATGGGGAATGAGGGTCCCCCTCTTTGTCCGAGTACGCATGATGGCGCCGGTGGTCAGCCACCCAATGCAGCAGCGGACCTTGCATGGCGGTGCTGCCCATCACCGCCAGGCCTACCCGCAACCACCGCTTCGCCTTGAACGAGCCGTGGGTGAAGTACCGGTGGTACCCGACAGTCACCCCGAGCAAGCTGATGAAGTAGCTGACGACGAACAACCCGACGTCCACCCAGCCCAGCCCCCACCCCCAGGCGACCGGCACTGAGATCATCAAAGCCAGCATCGGGGCGAGCACGAACAGGTACACCAGAACCTGCGGACCCCACGTCCGCTGACCCGAAAGACTCGGCTCGGGCCCCGTACGTTGCTGGTCGGCGTCGGCGGTCATCGTCATCGGCCTGTGCTCCTTCATGTCGACAGGCGCGGACCGCCGCCACGCCGCAGTGCCATCATGCTCGCAACCCACGGCCGAACCCCGACCAAATCCCAGATGACGAGCGCGACACAAACTAACTGAACCGTAGGTTATCCGCCCGACGCCTGTCGTGGCCAGACGCCGACTCGGCGACACGCGCCCCGTGACACTGGGAGAGGGTGGCGCTGAGGCGCGCGCAGCGGCCGTGGCACCATGTGCCTGCGGGTCGGGGCCCGCTCGTCCGCCGTAGTGTAAAGGCAGCACCTCGGATTTTGGTTCCGATGGTCCAGGTTCGAATCCTGGCGGCGGAGCGGTCGGTCAGGAGCGGTGCCTAGATCACCACCCCTCCCCTGACATCCGCAGCAGACATCAGTTCTCACCAAGCAGGCCATCCATCCGGGCGGCCAGTCGACGCTTGGACTCGTCAAGCAACCCCGACGGGTCGGCACCGTGCTGGGTGCTGCCGCTCAGAGCGCCCAGGATGCCCGTATGGCCGCAGCTCGGGAACAGGCTGACGGGCGTGGCTGGCCCCAAACGTCAGATGCGGTTCGGCTGGTCCGGGTACATCGGTGATCTCCGCACGTGGTCGCACCAGTGCGTCAGCGGAGTGCGACCATGTGAGGTCAGCAGTACCCCGAGGTTGTGCGCCGCTCGGCCGCGCCCGCGGCCACTACCAGAACGACCCGACCACAGGCCAGAACGAACCCCCGAAGGATCAACGCGGTGCTGCACCAGCGATCCTTGGTCGCTAGGTTCTCGGTTCCGATGGTTGGCTGGCGGGCGAACAACGAATGTGGCGGCCAACGCTCGCCGAGGCTGCGTCCCCCGTAGGATCCGACCTGTCAGTGCCGTAGCGGCACAGACTCACACCAGGTCGGGAAGGGACGGGCCGATGCTCCCAGACGGGAGCCTCACCACGGCGATCGTGCTCGCCGCCGGTGAAGGCACCCGGATGCGCTCGGAGATCCCCAAGGTGCTGCACCCGCTGGCCGGGCGATCGCTGCTGGAGCACGCGGTGCGGGCCGCCGCCGGCTTGGCGCCCGAGCACCTCGTCGTGGTCATCGGGCACGGTCGAGATGCTGTGGCGGCCCACCTGCAGACGGTGAGCACCGCGCTGGGGAAAGAAGTACGCGTCGCAGTGCAGGCCCAGCGGCACGGCACCGGCCACGCGGTCGGCAAAGCGTTGGACATCCTGCCCGCCGGGCTGGCCGGGACGGTGCTGGTCAGCTATGGGGACGTGCCGTTGCTGGACACCGGCACGCTGGCCGGGCTGATCGCCGAGCACCACCGCACCGGGCACGCGGTGACCGTGCTGTCCGCGATGGTGGCAGACCCGACCGGCTACGGGCGAGTGCTGCGCGACGGTTCGGGCACGGTCACCAGCATCGTCGAGCACCGGGATGCCGACGCGGCGCAGCGCACCATTCGTGAGATCAACTCCGGGGTGTTCGCCTTCGACGCCGGGGTGCTGCGCGCTGCGCTGGGTCAGCTCGCCCCAGCTAACAGCCAGGGCGAGCTGTACCTCACTGACGTGCTGGGCCTGGTCCGCGGCGACGGACGCCCGGTCGGTGCGCACCTGTGCGCCGACCCGTGGTTGGTGGCCGGAGTCAATGATCGGGTGCAGCTGGCCGCGCTCGGCGCGGAGTACAACCGGCGGCTGCTGGAGCACTGGATGCGAGCCGGCGTCACCGTCGTCGACCCCGCCACGGTGTGGCTCGACGCCGACGTCGCGCTCGCCCCGGACGTCGTGCTGCATCCCGGGGTACAGCTGCACGCCGGCACCGTGGTGGGTCGCGGCGCCACGATCGGACCGGACTCGACCCTGTCGGCGTGCACCATCGGTGCGGGCGTCACCGTGGTGCGCACCCACGGCATCGGTGCGATGGTGGCCGATCGGGCGCAGATCGGCCCGTTCGCCTATCTACGGCCGGGCAGCCGGATCGGTGAGCGGGCCAAGGTCGGCACCTTCGTGGAGACCAAGAACGCTGAGCTGGGGCCTGGTGCGAAGGTGCCGCACCTGAGCTACGTCGGGGACGCGACGATCGGCGAGGGCACCAACATCGGCGCAGCCACCGTGTTCGTCAACTACGACGGGGTGGCCAAACATCACAGCACGGTGGGCAGGCACGCGCGGACCGGAGCTGACAACATGTTCGTGGCACCGGTCACCATCGGCGACGGTGCGTACACCGCGGCCGGCTCGGTGATCACGCAGGACGTACCACCGGGAGCGCTGGCCGTAGCCCGAGGGCGCCAACGCAATGTCGAAGGCTGGGTGAGCCGGCAACGCCCGGGAACCCCGGCTGCAGACGCAGCGAAGCTGGCCCAGCAGGCGAAACCGCCGGACCCGATCTACGGTGACCAGACGCGGCAGGAGTGAGCATGACCCTTTCCACGATGTCGGCGATACCGAAGAAGAGCCTGATGCTCTTCTCCGGGCGCTACCACCCCGAGCTGGCCGAGGAGGTGGCCAAGCACCTCGACATCGCGGTCACCCCGCAGTCGGCCTATGCCTTCGCCAACGGGGAGATCTTCGTCCGGTTCGAGGAGTCGGTCCGGGGTTGCGATGCCTTCGTGGTCCAGGCGCACGCCGCCCCGATCAACGACTCCATCATGGAACAGCTGATCATGGTCGATGCGCTCAAGCGCGCGTCGGCGAAACGGATCACCGTCGTGATGCCGTTCTGGGGCTACAGCCGCCAGGACAAGAAGCACCGCGGCCGCGAGCCCATCTCCGCGCGGCTCATCGCGGACATGTTCAAGGTCGCCGGTGCGAACCGGATCATGACGGTGGACCTGCACACCTCGCAGATCCAGGGTTTCTTCGACGGGCCGGTGGACCACCTGTTCGCCTTGCCGGTGCTCGCCGACCACGTCAAGACCACCTACGCCGGGCGTGAGCTGGCCGTCGTGTCGCCGGACTCCGGTCGGGTACGGCTGGCCGAGCGGTGGGCCGAGACCCTCGGCGGCACGCCACTGGCCTTCATCCACAAGACTCGTAACCCCCGCGAGCCAAATAAGGCGATCGCCAACCGGGTGGTCGGCGACATCGAGGGTCGGCTCTGCGTGGTGATCGACGACATGATCGACACCGGTGGCACGGTCGCCGGCGCCGTGCGGGCGCTGCTCGACGGCGGCGCGACCGACGTGGTCGTCGCCGCGACCCATGGGGTGCTGTCTGAGCCCGCTAGCCAACGGCTGTCCGCCTGCGGCGCCCGTGAGATCATCTTCACCAACACCTTGCCCATCCCGGACCACAAGCGCTTCCCCGGGATGACAGTGCTGTCCATCGCCCCGCTGTTGGCCCAGGCGATCCACGCGGTCTTCGACGACGGCTCGGTGACCAGCCTGTTCGACGGAATCGCCTGACGCCACCCTGGTGGCGACCAGGTGAACGCGCCCCGTTTATACTCGACGTGTTGCCCCGGCGAGGGAGGGCTTGCGCTCTTCGTGATCGACGCGGCGGAGCCGCATTTCGCGCTCCCGCTCGACCATCACGAGGGCGGGCGTCGCCCCCGCCGCAGGCCCGCCGAGCTCGATCCAGCGTCACGCTCACCGGCGTCGCGCCTCGAAGCTGCTAAGGAGTCCAACCGTGTCCGAGGTCCGTCTGGCCGCCGAGCCGCGCACCGAGTTCGGCAAAGGCGCCGCCCGCCGTACCCGACGCGCCGGCAAGATCCCCGCAGTGCTCTACGGGCACGGCAGCGACCCGCAGCATGTCTCGCTGCCCGCACTGGAGTTCGCCCGGGTGATGCGCGAGCAGGGCAGCAACGCCGTGCTCAGCATCGACCTGGATGGTCAGCCACAACTCGCCCTGACCAAAACCGTCACCGTGCACCCGATCAGGCGGCACATCGAACACGTCGACCTGTTGATCATCCGGCGCGGCGAGAAGGTGGTCGTTGACGTCTACCTCGTCGTCACCGGCAACGCCGCCCCGGACACGCTGGTCACCCAGGAACTAGTGAGCCTGCAGGTCGAGGCGGATGCGATGGCGATCCCCGACGAGATCGAGGTTTCCGTTGAGGGCGCCCAGATCGGTACCCGGGTGCTCGCCAGCGAGGTACCGCTGCCGCCGGGGGTGTTGCTGCGCACCGATCCGGAGTACCTCGTGGTCAACATCGTCGGGGCCCCGACCACCGCGGATCTTGAAGCCGAGACCACCGGAGAGGAGTCAGCGCCCGTCGCATCTGGGGCCGCTGACGAGCCGGCCTGACGGAGGCCTTCGACCACGCCGTGACCGTAGAGGCCAGCCCCGACCGGGTCGCCGGGGAGCTCGCGCTGATCGTAGGTCTGGGCAACCCGGGCCCCAGCTACGCCGGCAACCGGCACAACGTCGGATTCATGGTGCTCGACGAGCTGGCCCATCGGGTGAATGGACGTGTCACCTCACACAAGGCCGGGGCTGACGTGCTGGAAACGCGACTGGCCGGGCGCCGGGTAGTACTGGCCCGCCCGCGCTCGTTCATGAACATCTCCGGGCCACCGGTCGCGGCGACGGCGCGGTACTTCAAGGTCCCGCCGACCGATGTGGTGGTCATCCACGACGACCTGGACCTCGACTACGGCGTGCTGAAGCTCAAGCGGGGCGGCGGCGAGGGTGGCCACAACGGTCTGCGCTCGATCTCGGCATGTCTGGGCAGCAGGGATTACCTGCGGGTCCGTTTCGGTATCGGCCGACCGCCGGGCCGGATGGACCCGGCTGACTTCGTGCTGCGCGACTTCTCCGCCGTCCAACGCCGCGAGCTGGACCTGCTGGTGGACCGCTGCGCCGACGCGGTAGAGCAGCTACTCACCCAGGGCCTGGCCGCCACCCAAAACCAGGTGCACTGAACGTGGAGAGGTCTAAGGAGGGCTCAAGCGGCGAGTGATCACGGTTTGTGTGCCTACAGCGACAGGATATGTCGTTAAACGCACATAAACGGTGATCACTGTGCGCCGGCGCTGTCAGGACAGGTACTCGGCTATGCGGTCGCGGACCGCGGCGCGGCGCAACTTGCCCGACGGGGTCTTGGGTAATGCGGCCGGAGGCAGCACCACCACTGCGGCGGGGCGCAGACCTACCGCATCCACCACCCGCGAGATCACCTCCTTGCGCAGGATTCGCTCGGCGTCGGCGTCGCCGGCCTGTTTGGACTCGACGGCCACTGCGAACGATTCCCGGCGGGCGCCGGCGTCCATTCGTACCGCCGCCACGTTCCCCGGCCGGACCCCGTCGACCAGCCCGGCGGCGCGCTCGATGTCGAGGGGATAGATGTTGCGCCCGCCCATGATGATGACGTCCTTGCGCCGCCCGCAGACCACCACGTCACCGTCGGCGAGATAGCCCTCGTCGCCGGTGTCCAACCACCCGTCGGGATCCTGGGTGGCAAGGGGTCCGGCGGTGGTCAGGTACTCGCGCGTCACCGACTCACCCCGCAGTTGGAGCCGGCCGACCTCGCGCTGGCCGAGCGGGCGACCGTCGTCGGCGAGTACCTGCACCTCCATCCCGGGCAACGGCGGTCCCAACCGGGGAAAGGCCCGGACGTTGCGGCCGAAGGGATCGGCCACGACCGCTTGGCGCCCAGTCTCCAGAGCGTCGGCGTCCACGGTGTCCACCCGCATACCGATCCCCAGCGGGGCGAACGAGACCGCGAGAGTTGCCTCGGCCATCCCGTAGGCGCACACCATGCAGGTTTCCGGTAGCCCGAACCGCGCTCCCGCGCTGGTGAAGGCTCGTACCGCCGCCGGCTCGATGGGTTCAGCGCCGTTGAGCGCGAAGCGCAGGCTGGACAGGTCGAAATGCGCGTCGCTGTTGGCCAGCCGCCGAGCCAGCAGGGCGTAGCCGAAGTTCGGTGAAGCGGTGATCGTGCCGCGGTACTTGCTGATCAGCTCGGCCCACAGCAGCGGGCGGGACATGAAGTCGGTCGGAGTCACCTTCACCAACTCCAGCCCCAGCGCCATCGGGACGGTGAGCAGCCCGACCATCCCCATGTCGTGGAACAGCGGCAGCCAGGACACCATCACGTCGTTGACCGGGTCGAGAGCCCCAGCTTGCGCCATCGCGGTCATGTTGGCGTAGAGGTTGCCGTGGGTGATCCGGACGGCCTTGGGCTCGGCGCTGGAACCCGAGGTGAGCTGCAGCAGCGCGGTGTCATCCTCGTCCACCGGCACCGGCGCGCGCAGCGGTCGGACGGCCGGATCGTCGAGGTCGGCGAGCATCAGGTAGCTGATCCCGCGCTGGTCCAGCAGCGGCGCGAGCTGGTCGAAGGGCGGCCCGAGCAGCACCAGCTTGGCGTCGATCATGCCGAGCACCCTGATGGTGTCCGCCGCCCAGCTCGCCAGATCGGCCCGATGGGTGGGTTGGTGCAGCATGGTCACGCTGCCACCGGCCAGCCAGACGCCCTGCACCGCGGGAGCGATCAGCGCGGGGTCACCGGCGAGCACCGCCACCGCGTCACCATGTTGCACACCGGGAGCGGCGGTACCCACCAGATACCCGGCCGCGCGCAGGGCCTTGTGATGGACTTCCGTCCAGGTGACACGGCGCGGCCGCGCGGGCTCACCGGTGGTCATGCCCCGGTCGGACCGGGTCGGTGAATCCGGCGCGCCATGTGCCACCAGTGTGTCGAGGAACCTGCTCACAAACGGCCACCTTAGGACTGTGCTGACTCGGCCACTTCCAGCCAGCGGGTCTCCAGGTCGTTCTTCGCAGCGAGCACCACCCGCAGTTCATCGTCGAGCTCCCGGAACGCCACGGGATCGGCGGCCTGCTGGGTGATCTGCTGCTGGAGCTGCGCTTCCCGTCCGGACAGACGCTCCAGTCGACGTTCCAGCCGGGCCAACTCCTTGCGGGCGGCCCGCAGCTGCACGGCTTCCTTCGGCGCCCCCAAAGACGATTGCGGGTCGGAGCCGTCCGCCGGGGCGCTATCGCGCCGCGCCAGGTATTCCTCAATGCCGCCGGGCAGGTGGGTGATCCGCCCATCACCGAGTAGCGCCACCACGGTGTCACAGACCCGATCGACGAAATAGCGGTCGTGCGACACGACGACCAATGAGCCCGGCCAGCCGTCGAGCAGATCCTCCAGTTGCTGCAACGTGTCGATGTCCAGATCGTTGGTGGGCTCGTCGAGCAGCAGCACGTTCGGCTCGGCCATCAACAGCCGGGTCAGCTGCAGCCGCCGGCGCTCCCCGCCGGACAGATCCGCCACCGCCGTCCACTGCTTCGACGCGGGAAACCCGAGCCGCTCGGCCAGCTGCGATGCGGACAGCTCCCGGCGACCCAACGTGATGTGGGAGGCGATCTCCTCCACCGCCTCGAGCACCCGCAGCGACTCGGGTAGACCTTCCAGTTCCTGGTGTAGGTGCGCTAGGAACACCGTCTGACCCTGCACGCGGCGACCGGCGTCCGGTTCCCTCTCCCCCGCAAGCAGCCGCAGCAACGTCGTCTTGCCCGATCCGTTGACCCCGACCAGCCCGATTCGGTCCCCGGGTCCGATCCGCCACGTCTCGGCGTCCAGCAACCGCCGGCCGGCGATCGTCACCGTGACATCCTCGAGCTCCAGCACGGTGCGACCCAGCCGGCGCTTCGCGAATGCGAGCAGCTCGACGTTGTCCCGCGGCGGGGGGACGTCGGCGATGAGCGCCTCGGCGGCCTCGATGCGGTAGCGCGGTTTGGAGGTCCGGGCGGGTGGCCCGCGTCGCAGCCAGGCGAGCTCCTTACGGGCCAGGTTGCGCCGCCGGTCCTCGGCCGCGCCGGCCAGCCGGAGTCGCTCGGCCCGGGCGTAGACCCAGTCCGCGTAGCCACCGTCGTAGCCGTCCACCCGACCGTCGGTGACCTCCCAGGTACGGGTGCACACGTTATCCAGAAACCACCGGTCGTGGGTCACCACCACCACCGCGCACCGCCGCGCCACCAGGTGCTCGGCGAGCCAGCGCACACCCTCGACGTCGAGATGGTTGGTCGGCTCGTCGAGCATCACCAGGTCCAGCTCGGGCACCAGCGTGGCGGCCAGCGCCACCCGGCGCCGTTCCCCACCGGAGAGCCCGGCCACTGGCCGGTCCAGGCCCAGCGCCGTGATACCCAGCCCGTCGAGAACTCCGCGCACCCGGGGATCGGCGGCCCACTCGTACTCGGCGGTGACACCCAACGGACCGAGCACCGCGTGGCGCACGCTGGCCTGCTCGGCCAGTTCGATTCGCTGGGTCAGCACCGCGGTGCGCAGACCCCTGTTCTGGCTGACCCGACCGGCGTCTGGGGGCTCGAGCCCAGCGAGCACCTCCAGCAGGGTGGTCTTACCACCGCCGTTGAGCCCCACAACGCCGATCCGATCGCCCTCGTCGACTCCGAGCGACACACCGGAGAGCAAGGGAAAGATCCCGTAGGACTTCGAAACAGCCTCAAGGTTGACCAGGTTCGCCATCAGGCGTGCGCCATGGGTTCGTTAGGCGGCCCAGGGTTAGGTGACACTGGGCGCGGATCCTCCACAATCCGGGCACCGGGCACCGGGCCGCTTGCTACCCGCACAGTCCGGCACACGCCGGCACCGGCCAGCTCGGCGGCAACCCGGACCGCGGCGTCGCCGTCGGTGCACAGGAACGCGCAGGTTGGCCCCGATCCCGACACGATGCCGGCCAACGCACCCGCGTCGACCCCGGCGCGCAGCGTGCGGCGAAGCGCGGGGCGCAGTGACACCGCGGCGGCCTGCAGATCGTTGCCGAGCAGCAGCGCGAGCCGCCGAGGGTCCCCGGACGCCAGTGCCTCCAGCAGCGGCTCGACATCGCCGAGCCGCTGTAACGATGAGCCCGATCCCGGTGATTGCTGCGAGCCCGCGGGAGCACCGTGGCGCAGCCGATCCAACTCCCGGTAGACCTCCGGGGTGGACAGACCGCGGTGATCCAGCGCGATCACCCAATGAAAGGTGTGCCGCGCCAACACGGGCACCAGGGACTCACCGCGTCCGGTGCCCATCGCGGTGCCCCCGCACAACGCGAACGGCACATCGCTACCGAGCCCAGCGGCCAGCCCGGCCAGCTCTTCGCGACTGATCTCCAGGCGCCACAGCCCGGCCAGGGCGACCAGCGCGCCTGCCGCGTCGGCGCTGCCGCCGGCCATGCCTCCGGCAACCGGGATGGCCTTGCGCAGGACCACCCGCACCGAGGGGCGGCGTCCGACGCGCTCGGCAAGGCGCAGGACCGCGCGCCAGGCCAGGTTGCGGTCGTCGGTGGGCACCGTCGCGGCACCCTCGCCGTATACCTGCACGCCGGGCTCGTCAGTCGCCGCGACGGTCACCTCGTCGAGCATCGACAGCGCCTGGAACACGCTGACCAGCTCGTGGTAGCCGTCCCGGCGCAGACCACCGACGGCCAGGTGCAGGTTCACCTTGGCCGGGACGCGCACGGTAACCGGTTGCGGCACCACCGAGAGCACCCCCCCAGGATACGGGGCGTCTGTGGACAACCCGTGAGTGGCAATGCGAGCCATCACCCCTCTTGCCGCTCACGGGCGATTTTCGCAAACTCGCTGACGGTGAGCTGCTCGCCGCGGGCGCTGGGATCCACCCCGGCCGCCCGGAGTACCTGTTCGGCGGCTGCGGCCGAACCCGCCCAACCGGCCAAGGCGGCCCGCAGCGTCTTGCGGCGCTGCGCGAACGCGGCGTCTACGACCGCAAAGACCTGTTGCCTGGGCATAGTCGAGGGTGGCGGACGGCTGGTCAGGGCGACGAGGCCGGAGTCCACATTGGGCACCGGCCAGAACACCGCGCGGGGCACCGGGCCGGCACGGCGAACCTCAGCGAACCAGGCGGCCTTGACGCTCGGTGCGCCGTAGCAGCGGCTGCCCGGCGGGGCGGCCAGCCGGTCGGCCACCTCTGCCTGCACCATCACCAGCCCACGGCGCAGGCTCGGCAGCTCCGCCAGCAGATGCAGCAGTACCGGTACACCGACGTTGTAGGGCAGATTCGCGACCAGCGCGGTGGGTTCCAGGCCCCCGGCCGCCTCGACGATCTCCGCCCGCCGCACGCGTAGCGCGTCGGCGGTCAGCACCCGCAGCGCACCGGCGCGCTCCCGGGCGCGGTCAGCCACCGTGGCGGGCAACGCGCCGGCCAGCAGCGGATCCACCTCCACGGCCAGCACCCGGTCGACCGCGCTGAGCAACGCCAGGGTGAGGGAACCCAGCCCGGGCCCGACTTCCAGCACGACGTCGTCGGGAGTCAAGTCGGCCGCTGCCACGATCCGGCGCACTGTGTTGGCGTCGTGCACGAAGTTCTGCCCAAGCCGCTTGGTTGGATGCACCCCAAGCCGATCGGCCAACGCGCGCAGCTCAGCCGGCCCCAGCAATCCCGTCACGGAGACAGGTCGGGGTAACGAGGCGCTCGATCGCCCCGATCTGTCTCCATGACGGGCGAGACTAGGCCAAGCCGACCTGGGCTGAGCAGGTTGGCCAGGCGTGGTAGTTGCCACGGTTGTTGCGGACCCGCTGGGCGATCTCGATCTGTTGCTCGCGGCTTGCTTGGTTCGGGTAGGGGGCGTACTGGTCACCGCCGTTGGAACTCCAGGTGGCCTTGTCGAACTGCAGGCCGCCGTAGTAGCCGTTGCCCGAGTTGGCCGCCCAGTTGCCGCCGGACTCGCAGCGGGCGATCTGATCCCAGACGGTGGTCCCGGTGGTGGTGTACCGCTGCGCGGATTCCCTCGCGGCGGATCCCTTCGCGCCCACCCGGATCCGGGCCGGCCGCGGCGGAGTGACCTCCTGGGCGGCGAGCTGCCTGCGGTCGACTTCTTGGCCATTGGCCATGGTGACCCGGAACGTGACGGTCTGCTCGCCCGGGGTGCCGGGATCCTCGACGACCTCACTACCGACCGGTAGCGCGGGATCTCTGATCTTCTTCACCGGAGGCGCGACGAGTTGCTTGTAAGTCCGTTCCTCGGTGAGCACGCGGGTCACCTGCACTGTCATTCCTGGCAGCACGGGTGAGTTGCGAGCCGGGGTGACCACGTCGTGGTCCTGCAACGGGACGCCCTGCTGGGTGAGCAGATCAGCGACCGACAGCGCGGTGGACTGGATCTCCTTCGGTGGCAGGACGCCGTCGAGCAGGGTGATCGGTTTGGTGTTGCGCACCACCAGGGCCATGCCCTCCAGCGGGATGCGGCGGGACCGATCAGCCGACAGCTCCATGTCCGGGGCGGTCATCCCCACCTGCTGCAGCGCGTTGTCCACGGTCAGCGCGGTGGTCCAGACCTCATGCTGGGTCCCGTCGACAGTGAGGGCGAGCGGTCGAGCGCGCTTGAGCACGATCCGGCTGCCGTCCTCGACGAAGCTGTTCGCAGTGGGAGCCAGCGCGTCCTGCTCATCGACCCGCAGCCCCGCGGACTCCAGCGCCCCTGCGACCGAGGGGGCGAACGTGTGGATGGTCCGCTGCTCCCCGTCCACTGTGATGGTGATGGTCTTGTCCATGGTGAGAGCCGCTGCAGTACCAGTGGTCAACGCCAGCATGGTAGCTACCAGGGAACCTCTGACGAACGTACGAGTGGTCACCAATGTCCAGTCGTCGCAGGTCCGGGCAGGGGAAGCACGAGAACAGCCAGGAGCCCGACGCCTACCTCCACGAAGAAGGCAGGCTCATCCCGACGGATCCCTGACCGCACGGCGGTAGCGCCGCAGGCAGTGATCCACATCCCCGTGCCGGAACTACCCCATCCCGGCTGACAGTGACGGAACGGTAACGGTTCGTAGCCGAGTGCGCAATCATCTGTTACGAAGTGTCGCCGATTGAGCGGTTAGAACCGCCCAGCGGTATCGGGCGCACCGAACTGTTTATTGGTGGCTGGGTGCCCGAAACCGAAGACTCGCGCGGCGTTTGCGCAGGTAGACGCCGCCAGCTCCGCCACGTCTTGGCCGCGCAGCGCGGCGAGATCCCGGACGGTGTAGGGCAGATTAACCGGCTCGTTGAGTTTTCCCCGGTGCGGATGCGGGGTGAGAAACGGGGCGTCGGTCTCCACCAGCAGTTGACGGTCCGGGACCAACGCCGCGGCTTCGCGTAACGCGCGAGCGTTACGGAAAGTAACCGTGCCGGAGAAAGACAGTACATAACCGGCATCGACGCAGATCCGCGCCATTGCGGCATCCCCGGAGAAGCAGTGGAAGATTACGGTCTGCGGCGGACCTTCCTGCTCGAGCACCGCCAGCACATCGCCGTGGGCGTCGCGATCGTGAATCATCAGCGGCTTGCCGACCCGCTTGGCGAGGTCGATGTGCCAGCGGTAGGCCTGCCGTTGCGCCTCGGGTGGCGCGCAGCCCGGATCGTGCTGCGTCCAGTAGTAGTCCAGGCCGGTCTCCCCCACGGCCACCACCCGAGGTTGCCGCACCAGTTGCTCGAGCTCGGCGCGGTCGGCGTCGGTCATCGCCGCGGTGCGCGTGGGGTGCAGCGCCACCGCAGCGAAGACCCGTTCGTCCCACCCCGCCGCCTGGACCACCCAACGCGCCGAGGCCAGGTCATCAGCCACGGTCACCACCGCGGCCACCCCGACCGCCCCCGCCCGCTCCAGCGCCGCCCGAACCCCGGCCCGGTCCCGAGCACCGCACGCGTCCAGATGCGTATGCGCATCAACCACGCTCACCGGTAACGGCTCCGGCGCGGGCGGCAGCTCTCTCACGGCAGCTCTCTCTGCCTCCTCTGCATTCAGCGGGCTCAGCGGGACTATCGCAGGCCGAACTACCCCCCTGAGCCCGCTGGATGCGGGGCGGCTCAGGCTTGGATGGGAGCCCAGTCCGGGCCGGTGTCACCCAGGGCGGGGTCTAGTTTGGGGAAGAGGGGGGTGGGTTTGGTGAGGGGGCGGCCCGGCTCGATCGGGACGCTGTGCCAGCGCGCCTGTTCCGCGGCGTAGTCCCCGCTGATTACCGGGTAGTCCGGGCCAGCGCCCTCGACGAGCTCGCTGACCGTCCTGATCTGCGGCTGGGCAGACCACACGCCGGTGCCGCCGAGTTGCTCGTGCACCTGCTGTGCGGCATGCGGCAGGAACGGGGTGAGCAGTGTGTTGGCGTCGGAGACGACCTGTAGTGCGGTGTGCAGGATGGTGTCCCGGCGCTCGGGATCGTCGGCTCGCTTCCACGGTTCCTGCTCGGAAAGGTACTTGTTCGCCGCGCTCACCAGTCGCATGGCCTCACCTATCGCGGCCTTGACCCGGTTGCGCTCCAGCAGCCCGCCGACCGTGTCGAAGGCCGCCTGCGACGTGGCCAGCAGCTGCGAGTCGACGGCCTGCAGCGCGGTTGGCCGAGGTACTGATCCGACGTTGCGGTGGGCCATCGAGATGGAGCGGTTGACCAGGTTGCCCCACTCGTTGGCCAGCTCGAAGTTGACCCGGCGGACGAACTCGTCCCAGGTGAAGTCGGTGTCCTGGGTCTCGGGGCCGGCCACCGAGATGAAGTAGCGCAGGGTGTCCGGACCGAACTCGCGCAGGAAGTCCCCGACGTAGATCACCGTGCCGCGCGAGGTGGAGAACTTCGAGCCGCTCATCGTGAGGAACTCACTGGACACCACCTCGGTGGGCAGGTTCAGCGTCCCGAACGGCCCGGCCTCGCCCCCGTGATCCCCCACCCCGTTCTGGCCGAGCAGCATGGCGGGCCAGATCTGGGAATGGAAGGTGATGTTGTCCTTGCCCATGAAGTAGTACGAACGCGCGTCCGGGTCACACCACCAGGCCTGCCACGCGTCCGGGTCGCCCGAGCGCGCCGCCCACTCCACCGACGCCGACAGGTAGCCGATCACCGCGTCGAACCAGACGTAGAACCGTTTCATCGGCGCGTCGCGCCAGCCGTCCAGTGGGACCCGCACGCCCCAGTCGAGGTCCCGGGTGATCGCCCGCGGCCGTAGGTCGTCGAGCAGGTTCAGCGAGAACCTGAGCACGTTGGGTCGCCACTCGGTGCGGGTGGACAGCCACCCACCGAGCGCCTTGGTGAACGCCGGCAGGTCGAGGAACAGGTGCTCGGTCTGCACGAACTTCGGAGTCTCGCCGTTGATCCGGGACCGTGGGTTGATCAAGTCGGCCGGGTCGAGCTGGTTGCCGCAGTTGTCGCACTGATCGCCGCGGGCACTGTCGTAGCCGCAGATCGGGCAGGTGCCCTCGATGTAGCGGTCGGGCAGGGTACGCCCGGTGGACGGGCTGATCGCGCCGAGCGCGCTGCGCGTGAGCACGTAGCCATTGCGGTGCAGCGCCAGGAACAGCTCCTGCACCACCCGGTGGTGGTTGGCCGTGGTGGTGCGGGTGAACAGGTCGTAGGACAGGCCAAGACCCTGCAGATCTCCCACGATCATTCGGTTGTACTTGTCGGCGAGCGCGCGGGGCGTGACGCCCTCGGCGTCGGCCTGCACCTGGATCGGGGTGCCGTTCTCATCGGTTCCCGAGATCATGAGCACCCGGTTGCCGGCCATCCGCTGGTAACGCGCGAAGATGTCCGAGGGGACACCGAAACCGGAGACGTGGCCGATGTGCCGCGGCCCGTTGGCGTAGGGCCAGGCCACCGCGGTGAGCACGGGTGCATTCATATCGCCCAGCCTATGGGCACCCGCAACGACGTTGCCCAGGGGATCTCGCACGGCTCATGCGCCCACAACGGGGTGCTCAGCCTCAGTCCTTGAGGTCGCGCAGTCAGACGGTCAGGGTGGTGACGACGCGAGGGCCGTGAGCAGTTCGCGTTCTCGCTGCTGGCTCAACCCAGCCGATCTGGGTCGGTCCAGGCCTTGTTCGCGTTCCCACGCCAGCAGGTCCGTGAGCATGTCGAGTCGGGTGCGGTGGCGCAGGCCCACGGCTTCGGCTGCGGCACCGGAGCGGGTGGACCAGCCCTGACGAGCATCGGCGCGTGCTGGTCGCGGGCCGATGCTCGCGACCCAGTAGCCGGAGCGCCCGGAGTGGTCCCCCGGGCCACCGATCAGCCCGGCTCGCGCCACCAGGAGCCGGTCCCCCACAGCGCGGGCGGACTCCAGTTCGCAGGTTACCTTCGCTTCGCCATACAGGGAACGGTCGACCTCGTCGCGGTCCGTCGCCGGCAGCAGCGGGGCGGTTTCGTCAGCGCAGGCAGTGGTGTGCGAGGCGTAGACGTTGCCGGAGGACACGTACGTCCATGCCGGGCACGGTCGCCGAGCGCCGCGAGCGCGCCGCACACCATCCCTGGTTGCCACGACACCTCAACAACGGCGTCCCAGTCGCGGTCGCGCACCGCATCGTAGGCCGCTGGCTTCCGGCGATCCACGGCCACCAGGACCGCGCCGTCGGCAACCGGTCCGCTCTCCCCCCGGGCCAGACAGGTCACCGCATGGCCGTGGTCTACCGCCTGTCGCGCCACCTCACGCCCCCAGCCAGCCAGTACCACCGAGCACGAGAAGCTCCATGAACGCAGTCGACCACTCGCCCGGCTCAACAAGAACGCTCTTCGCCATGGGCGCAACTGACCGGGGTCCTGGACACATTGGAACACTGGCGGCGCCGCGCGATCATGTCCGCTGACCCGCACGCCTACCGCACGACCGTCGCGTCAAGGCGATCACCGCGACCGACCAAGGCCGGCAGCTTCAGCAACACTTCTCCACCCGGATTCGCACTGATGCCGGGCCGGTCAAGAACCTGACCACCGTACGCTCTTACCTGCACTCCTGCTTACGCGTGGCGGCGGCGTTCCAGTCGAGGAGCTGGACGATGATCCCGTTGGGATCGCGCACCTGGAAGGCGCGCTCGCCCCACTCCTCCTCGGTGAGCGGCATTGAGATGGCCACACCGGCGCGGACCCTCAACCTGCTGTGGCGCAGCCCCGGCGCGGTGTCGCGGCGCGGTCCGGGGCGGGGCTGGACGTCGATGCGGTGGTCGCCGCGGCAACGGACCTGGCCGACCGCGAAGGGCTGGCAGCTGTGACGATGCGCCGGGTCGCTGACGCGCTCGGAGTCGGCGCGATGACGTTGTACACCTACGTACCAGGCAAAGCTGAGCTGCTGGATCTCATGCTTGACTCGGTCTACGCCCACATGCCCCACACGAACACCGCTGGACAGCCATGGCGGCAGCGGCTGATCGTGATCGCGGAGGAGAACCGGGCGCTGTTCGAGGCCCATCACTGGGCAGCCACCGTCTCCACGCTGAGGCCGCCGCTAGGTCCGGGACTGATCGGCAAGTACGAGCATGAGCTCTCGGCACTCGACGGGCTCGGGCTTGACGATGTCGAGATGGACGACTGCCTCACCCACCTGCTGTCCTTCGTGCAAGCTTCTGCCCGGGCCATCGCCGACGCCCGCGCCGCCCAGGCCGACAGCGCCATGGACGACGAGCGGTGGTGGGAGGCCAACGCTCCCCTGCTGGCCCGGGTGCTCGACGAGAGGGCCTACCCGCTCGCCACCCGCGTCGGCACCGCGGCAGGTGCCGCGCATCGCAGCGCTCACGATCCGGACCACGCCTACCACTTCGGATTGCAGCGCGTCTTCGACGGACTCGCCGCCCTGATCGACAGCGGCGACGGGGCGGACCGTCGATCTCGCACCCCTTGACTTCAACCAAGGTTGAGGTAGCAGGGTTGGGCTCGTCCCACACCGGCAACGAGGGCGGTTACGCCGACCACGCGGTCGTCGCCGCGAACGGGCTGTCACCCGTGCCGGATGGCCTCCGAGCAGGCCCGGTCGGCGCTGGGTGGCGGTGCCGATGTCGTCCTGGACAACGTCGGCGGCGATCTCGGCGAAGCGTCGTTCGCGCTGGTCGCGCCTGGTGGACGGTTCTCCGGTCACGGGACGCCTAGCGGTCGGTTCGCAGCCGTCGACGAGGCGGAGGCGCAACGCCGTCGGGTCGTGGTGACCGGGATCGAACGGGTGCAGATGTCCGATGCGGAACTCACCCGATACACCGACCGGGCGTTCGCCGAGGCGGCGACCGGAACCATCGCGCCGGTGATCGGGCAGACGTTCCCGCTTGACCGCGCCGCGGACGCGCACGCCGCCATCGAAGGCCGGCAGGTCTTCGGCACGACGCTCCTCACCATGTGACGCGGATCGGGCCGAGCGCGACCCCTGGTTCGTGAGCCAGCGGGCTTACGGCGCGCGGCAGAGGTGGTCGGAGACACGGAGATCATCGTTTGTGTGCGTTCGACGACAATACTTGTCGCCCTAGGCACACAAGCGGTGATCAACCCGCACCGCCGGGTTGCCCGTATTGGCACGCCACGCAGGTCAGTCCGAGAGGTGGCGCCAGAGGAACTCGTATGCCAGGGCAGACATGAAGGCCGCTTGTTCGTTGTCGGCCGCGCCGCCGTGGCCGCCTTCGATGTTCTCGTAGTAGGTGACCGGCAGGCCGTACTCGCGCATCCGGGCCACCAGCTTGCGGGCATGGCCGGGATGCACCCGGTCGTCACGGGTGGACGTCGTGAGCAACACAGGAGGGTAGTGGCGGCCGGCGCGCAGCTGATGGTACGGGGAGAAAGGCAGCAGGTGCTCGCGGTGAGCCGGGTCGTCGGGATCGCCGTACTCGGCGATCCAGGAGGCGCCGGCCGGCAGCAGGTGGTATCGCAGCATGTCCAGCAGCGGAACCGAGGCGACGATGGCGCCGAAGCGCTCCGGGTACCGGGTGAGCATCACGCCCATCAGCAGGCCGCCGTTGCTGCCTCCCTGTGCGCCGAGACGGGCCGGCGTGGTGAGGCCGCTGGTGACCAGATCCTGGGCCACCGCGGCGAAGTCCTCGTACACCAGGTGGCGGTCGCCCTTCAGCGCGGCAGAATGCCAGCGCGGGCCGTACTCGCCGCCGCCGCGGATGTTGGCGACGACATAGCAGCCGCCTCGGGCCAGCCAGGCCCGGCCCAGGCCACCGCGGTAGCCCGGTTGCAGGGATATCTCGAAGCCGCCGTAGCCGTACAACAGGGTGGGCCGGCCACCGGGGGGCACCGCCGAGTCGGGCGCCACCACGAAGTACGGGATCTCGGTGCCGTCGTCGGAGACCGCGAAGTGCTGGTGCACGGCGAGGCCAGCACCGTCGAAGAAGGACGGTTCTCGCTTGAGTATCTCGCTCGGACCGGCACCGGCCGCGGCGATCGTTCCGATGGCCAGCGTGGACGGGGTCAAGAAACCGTCGACGCCAAGCAGGTACTCATCGTCAGTGTCTGAGTCGGTGCCCCAGGCGCTGACGCTGCACAACGGTGGCGTGCCGGTCAGCGGTATGGCACACCAATCCTGAGCCGGTGTTACCACCGAGAGGTGGCTGACCACGTCGCGCATCACGTCGAGGATCAAGTGGTGGCGGGTCCAGCTGTAACCGGCCAGCGAGGTGTGCTCATCAGGAGTGAACAACACCCGCAGCTCACCGGCGCCCCGAGCCATGAACTCGTCGAAGTCGGTTACCAGCAGGCAGCCGGCCGGATACGTCTGGCCGATCGCCCAGTCGCTGCGCAGCTCGATCAGCAACCACTGCCGGTGCACACTGACGATCGCATCCTCGGGCACCTCGACGCGATGCAGCTGCTGCCCGCAACGCTGGTACCGCTCGCAGCGGTAGAAGTCCAGCGCCCGCCGGACGAAGTCACGCTCGAAACCCTCGGTGTGGTCGTGGTAGGCGGACACACTGATGTCGTCGGGTTCACCTTCGTACACCAGCTCGGCCTGTGCCAATGGCGTGCCGCGCCGCCATTGCCGGACGGTGCGCGGGTACCCGCTGGTGGTGAGCGTTCCCGGTCCGAAGTCGGTGGCAACGTAGATGTGGTCGGCGTCGATCCAGCCCACCACGGACTTCGCCTCAGGTAGCGCGAAGCCGTCGGTGACGAACTCGCGGCGCTTGATGTCGAACTCGCGCAGCACCGCCGCGTCCGCGCCGCCCCGCGACAGCGACACCAGGGCCCGCCGGTAGTCCGGCCGCAGGCACTGCGCGCCGTGAAAGACCCAGTTCTCCCCCTCGTCGCGGGCCAGCGCGTCGACGTCGAGCAGGATCTCCCAGTC
This sequence comes from Actinomycetota bacterium, assembly GCA_030854185.1. Taxonomy (GTDB): domain Bacteria; phylum Actinomycetota; class Actinomycetes; order Mycobacteriales; family Pseudonocardiaceae. Next base: position 30,090 of record JALYTS010000020.1, read on the forward strand.
TGGCCGCTCCTTGCGGTACTCGGCGAGAGTGGTGCGCCGCCACAGCCCACGCGGGTGGTCGCCGTCGCGCCAGAAGTTGTACCGGTACTCGCCGCGCCGGGTGATGTCCGGGATGCGCTCCGTCGAGTCGAGCACCTCCCGGATCTCGGCACGCAGGGCCCCGAACCGGGACCCGCCGGTCAGCTCCGTGACGGTTTCGAGGTTGCGCTCCCGCACCCAGGACAGCGCCCGCTCACCGGTCACGTCCTCCAACCACCGGTAGGGGTCCTGCGGACTCGTGAGTGGGAAACCGTGCCCTAACACTGTTTCCCACTCACGAGTTGTCCACAACCGCCTGGTAGAGGTCCCGCTTGGCGACGCCGTGGGCGGTCGCTACGGCGGTGACGGCCTCCTTGAGCCGCTGCCCCCCGGTCACCCGTTCGGTGACCTCGTCGAGGAGGTCAGCGACATCGGGCGGACCCGCGGGGGGCGCACCGGACAGCACGACGGTGACCTCGCCGCGAACTCCGCCGGCGGCCCACTGGGCGAGCGCACCCAGCCCACCCCGGCGAACCTCTTCGTACTGCTTGGTCAGCTCCCGGCAGACCGCCGCGGCCCGGTCCGCGCCGAGCACATCCGCGGCGTCGGCCAGCGTTGCGGCCAGCCGGTGCGGTGACTCGAAGAACACACAGGTGCGCCCTTCACCCGCAAGGCCGGCCAGCCAGCGCCGGCGAGGACCTCCCTTGCGCGGCGCGAAGCCCTCAAAGCAGAACCGATCGCTGGGCAACCCGGACACGGCCAACGCGGTGGTCACCGCCGACGGGCCGGGCAGGCAGGTCACCCGCAGTCCTTCCTGCACGCAGGCGGCAACCAGCCGGAACCCGGGGTCGGACACGGCGGGCATCCCGGCGTCGGTCACCACCAGCACGGTCGCGCCGCCGCGGATCGCCTCCACGAGCCCCGGGACCCGGGCCGCCTCCACGGCATCGTAGTGCGAGACGATCCGGCCGGTGACGGTCACACCAAGCACCGCGGCCAGCGCGCGCAACCGGCGGGTGTCCTCGGCGGCTACCACGTCCGCGCGGCCCAACGCCTCGACCAAGCGTGGCGAGGCGTCTCGCGAATCGCCGAGCGGGGTGGCCGCCAGTACCAGCGCCCCACAACCTCGTGTCGCAGAACCTGGTGTCACAGAATCTGGTGTCCCCGAACCTGGCCCCTCAGAACCTGGTGTCACAGAACTTCGGGCGCCAGAACCTGAGGCGGCGGAGCCCGACGTTTCTTGCATGACGACGAGCCTACGATCAGGCCCGTGATGGCGGTCCGGGAGGCGCACTCCGACACCCTGGTGGTCGGCGTCGGACGGATACCTCAGGCAGCGACCAAGCCGACCGATCCGCTGCAGCGGCTGGTGGCGCGACCGCTCACCGACCGCGCGCGCGGCTGGGCGGTGACGCTGAGCCTGACCGTGATCGCCGCCCTGGTGCGACTGTGGAATCTGGGCTATCCCACCGATCGCGGTACCCCGGTGTTCGACGAGAAGCACTACGCGCCGCAGGCCTGGCAGATGTTGCGCACCGGCGGGGTGGAGGACAACGCGGGCTACGAGCTCGTCGTGCACCCTCCGCTGGGCAAGCAGCTCATGGCGCTGGGCGAGATGCTGATGGGCTACGACAGCTGGGGCTGGCGGCTGTCCGCCGCACTGGCCGGCACGGTATGCGTGCTGCTCATCGTGCGGATCGTGCGCCGGATGACCAGATCGACCCTGCTCGGCGGGATCGCCGGGGTGCTGCTCATCGCCGATGGCGTCAGCCAGGTGCAGTCGCGGATCGGGATGCTGGACATCTTCCTCGCGATGTTCATCCTGGCGGCCTTCGGCTGCATGATTATCGACCGGGAGCAGGTGCACGAGCGGCTGGCCACAGTGGTCCGGGAAGGGCGACTCTCCGACACCGCCTTCGGGCCCCGATTCGGGGTGCGCTGGTGGCGCTTCGGAGTCGGCGTGCTGCTCGGGCTGGCCTGCGGCACGAAATGGTCCGCGGTGTACTACCTCGTCGCGTTCGCCGGGTTGAGCCTGGTCTGGGACGCCTGCGCGCGGCGCACCGCGGGCGTCCGCCGCCCCTGGGCCGGCGCTCTGGCTCGGGATCTCGGGCCGGCGTCGTGGGCGCTGGCGGCGGTGCCGGTCGGGGCTTACCTGGCGACGTGGTGGGCTTGGTTCAGCAGCGAAACCGGCGTCGACCGGCATGCGGTGGGCAATCAGATCGGCGTGGATGGCCCGTTCTCGTTCGTGCCAGCGGCGCTGCGGTCGCTCTGGTACTACAGCGCCGCCGTGTTGCGCTTCCACGAGAACCTGGTCACCCCAGCCCATCCGCACCCGTGGGAGTCCAAACCATGGAGCTGGCCGATGGGGCTGCGGCCGATGCTCTATTACTACGAGTCCGGCTCCGCCGCGCCGGGATGCGGACGCCCGGGTTGCGTCGCCAGCGTGATGCTGGTCGGCACGCCCGCGATGTGGTGGCTCACCCTGCCGGTGCTGGCTTGGGCCCTGTGGCGAGCCGCCACCGGACCGGACTGGCGCTACGCGGCGGTGCTAACCGGCTACGCCGCCGGTTGGCTGCCCTGGTTTCTCAACATCCACCGCCAGATGTACTTCTTCTATATGACGCCGGTGGCGCCGTTTCTGGTCATCACTGTGACGTTGGTGCTGGGTGAGGTCCTCGGCCGGGCCAGGGACGGCGTCGAGCGGCGCGGCACGGGGCTGCTGGTGGTCTCGCTTTACGTCGGGTTGGTCGTAGCCAACTTCATCTGGCTCTGGCCGATCCTCACCGGTGGCTCGATCACCCCGGAGCACTGGAATGCCGAGCTCTGGCTGCCGTCCTGGCGCTGAGCCGTCGTGGCGCCGACCGGGTTGTTCACGCCAGCACTATGGCGTCACCCGAAACCGTGATCTGACGTCGAGCGAGCGGCCTAGACGCTGGGCCCTGCACGACCGAGCCGTCCGCGATGGCGAACTTGCTCCCGTGGCAGGGACAGTCGATCGTCCCGTTGGCGACCTTGTTGACCGTGCAGCCCTGGTGGGTGCAGATCGCCGAGAACGCGGCGAAGGTTCCCGGCATTGGCTGGGTCACCACGACCTTCTTGCCGGCGATCACGGCGCCGCCACCGACTGGGATGTCGCTGGTGGCTGCAAGCCGCTCGCTTGCACTGCCGCCAGGCTCCGACTGCGCGGGACTTGCCGTTGTCGGGGGTGCTGCCGGATTCGGGGGTGCTGCCGGTGTCCGGGGTGGCGACGCAGCATACTGCTGCACGGAACCGCCGCAGGCGACCAGCGCAGCGCAGGCAGCGACCGCCCCGGCACCGGCCAGCACAGCGCGCCGGGCCACCTCGGATCCGTACGGGGTGTCGTCGGTCATCTCTCTCCTTGCAGCCGGACCGCCAGCCGGGTCCCTTACCAGCCGGATCACAGTACCCCTCGTCAGGACCGAACCACTTCGGGTGCACACACGAACGTCTGACATAGGGAGGTATCTATGATTAACAGTGCCGACCACGCCGCCGCCCGGACCCGCGGAACTCAGCCTGCCAAGCACCTTCATTGGGCAGACTCGGGGCGTACCAAGCCCGTCCGGCGCAGTGTTGACCTGTCCCCCACCTATCACATCAAGCTCACGCAGTGGTGCGCCGAGACCGCCGACTCCATCGGTACCGCCCGGGTCACCGGCCAGGACGTCATCCGCGCCCTGGTCGCGCGGCTGCTGATGGACGAGTCCCTCGCCCGCAAGATTCGAGCCGACCTCAGCATCGATATCTGACGCCGCGGCGCACCCTAGCCGCGCTGGGGCGTTCCCAGCTGCTCGCGAAGAAAGCGCAGCGTGGCATCCCATGCCTTGGCGGCCTGCTCCGGGTCGTAGGTGCCAAGCAGGTTCTCGTCGTTGAAGAACGCGTGTCCAGCCGCCGGGTAGAAGCGGAAGTCAGGCCGCCGCCCCGTCTGCTCCTCGATCCTGGCCGCGAGCTGGCGGACCTGGTCGGGGCCCTGCATCTGGTCCTGCTCACCGAAGTGCCCGAGCAGTGGCGCGGACAACTTCTCAAAACTCGGGTAGTCCTCGCCGAGGACGCCGTAGAACGGTACTGCGGCACCGATCTTGTCGCCCTGCTGCGCAGCGAGCACGAGCACGAAACCGCCGCCCATGCAGAACCCGACCGCGCCGACGGTGGAGCTGGTGACCGCGTCGTTGGCCAGCAGGTAATCCACCGCGCCGCCCAGGTCACGGGCCGCCTGTTCCACCGGCAGGTCCTGCATGAGCTTGCCCGCTTCGTCAGCGTCATGGGTGGTGGTGCCGCCGAACAGGTCGGGCGCCAGAACGACGAAGCCCTCGGCGGCCAGCCGGTTCGCCACATCGACGATATGGCTGGTCAACCCCCACCACTCCTGGATCACCACGACCCCAGGACCCCGACCACCTTCCGGCAATGCAAGGTACCCATGCGCGGTGGACCCGTTCGACGCGAAGCTGACGTTCTGCACCGAGTTCCCCATGCCGGCAATCCCATCACACACCCCCCCTTCCCGCGTTCTGGATGCAGACTGCTGCTATCTGGCCCTGAATTGGCGCAGTCTGCATCCAGAACGCGCGGCGGCTTGGTATGGGCTGGCGACCGGCGAGGGCTGGCCAGCGGATACGGCGGCCGGTTTCGGCGGTGGAGTAGCCGCCTAGGGCGTCGATCGAGTCGCGGAACTTGTTGTCGGCCAGTAGCGCCCATAGGGGGGCCAGCACGTCGGAGTCGTAGGTCTGCTGGGTCACGACCAGGTCGTAGGGCTCCTGCGCTACGGGTACGAAGTCCAGCCCGAACGGCCGGACGGCCGCGCGGATGCCCAGCCCGGCGTCGACTCGCCCAGCAGCTACCGCCGCGGCGACGGCGAGATGGGTGTGCTCCTCGCGTTCATATCCTGCGACGTCGCCGGGTGCCATGCCGTGGCCGCGAAGCTCGTGGTCGAGCAACACCCGGGTGCCCGCACCGCGCTGCCGGTTGACGTACCGCAGCCCCGGTCGGCTCAGATCCGCGATTCCGGTGATCTCCAGCGGGTTACCCGCGGCCACGATCAGCCCCTGCTCCGGTGCACCAGGCGGATCACCCTGAGATCAGCGTTACCGAGCACCCGCGGCAGGTGGGGCACGGTGTATTCGCCAGTCGCCGCCGGGACGTCGCGAATGAACGGGCCGCGCGGCACAGCGGGGACGCTACCTGGGATTCAGCACGTCAGGACGCTGCTCCAGTGCCGGCGAGTCGGGCATTACGAGGGGATCCGTTCGGCGCCTCAGGCGGGTGATGGAGATGGTAAAGGTGGGCGTACTGGTGGTTGTTGGCGAGTAGTTGATCGTGCGTGCCAGTTTCGGTGACCCGGCCGTGTTCTATGTAGACGATCTGGTCGGCGTCGGTGACGGTGAGCAGGTTGTGCGAGATAATGATCGTGGTGCGGCCGGTGATGAGTCGGCGTAGCGGAGTCAGGATGCGTTGGGTGGCGTCGGCGTCGAGGCTGGTGGTGGGTTCATCCAGAAGCAGGATCGGGGCATCGCGGACCATCGCCCGGGCGATCGCGATGCGTTGGCGTTGCCCGCCGGACACCAGCCGGCCGCGTTGACCCACTCGAGTGTCATATCCCTCGGGCAGCGCGCTGATGAACTCGTGGGCGTCGGCCGCTTTGGCTGCCGCGACGAGCTGGTCGGCGGTGGCGTCGGGGCGCCCAGCGCGGATGTTGTCGGCGATGGTGCCATCGAGCAGCAGGGTCTCCTGCAGCACGATGGCGATATTGGCGCGCAGCTCCTCCGGGTCGACCTGGCGAAGGTCGGTCCCGTCGACCGTGATCCGTCCGCTGGTGGGGTCATAGAACCGCAGGAGCAGCTTGAGCAGGGTGGTCTTGCCGGCGCCGCTGGCGCCGACGATCGCGGTGGTCTGCCCAGGCAGCGTGGTGAAGCTGACCTGCCGCAGGACGTCGGTGGCGGTGTCGGGGTAGGCAAAGCCGATGTTCTCGACGCGAAGCTGGCCGCGCGGGCGCCCCAGCGGGACCGGGTGTTCGGGAGCGGTCACGGTGGGTTGCTCGTCGAGCAGTTCAATGATCCGTTCGGCGGCCGCGGCAGCGGCGTACAGCGACGTGGACAGTGAACCCAGGCCCTGCACGGGCTGGTACAGCTGGGACAGGAACACCAGGAAGGCCAGCAGCCCACCCAGGGTGATGTGCCCGGCGGTCAGCTCCCAGATCCCGACCCCGAGGATGGTCATCACCCCGAGCACCTGCACCAGGTCCACCAGAGGGGAGAACAGCGCGCCGATCCGGGTGGCGGCCAGTTCGGCGTTCACGCTGCCGATGCTCTGCTCGGCGAAGCGCTCCACCTCGGCGGACTCGCGGCCGTAGGCCTGGATCAGGGTGGCGTTGCCCAGGCTTTCCTCGGCGACCACGGTGATCGAACCGGCGCGGCGGCGGACTTCCCGGGAGGCGATCTTGATGCGGCGGGAGAACACCCGCGCGGTCGCCCAGAACACCGGTACCGCGATCAGCGACGTCAATGCCAGGCGCCAGTCGAGGAAGAACAGCACCCCGGCGAACACCACGATCCGCAACACGTTCGAGATGAGCCGGATGACCCCGGAGAGCACCACACCCTCGATCGCGGCCACGTCACCGGTCAACCTCGACAGGATGTCGCCCAGGCGGCGGCGATCGAAGAAGCTCACCGACAGGGTGTGCAGATGCGCGAACACCCGCGTGCGCATCCGGTGCAGGAAGTTCTCGCCGATCCACGCTCCCAGATACGAACCGATGAAACCCAGGACGCCCACCAGCAGGGTGATACCCACAAATGCCGCGGCCACCGGCAGGAACGCCGAGAAATCACGCGGAGTCAACACCTTGTCGACCAGCACCTTGAACAGCAGAATTGCTCCGGTGTCCACCACCGGGGTCACGATGATCAGTACCAGGCTAAGCCACAACCAGCGCCAGAACGGCCGGGCGTCGGGCCAGAATCGGCGAAATACCTCCCGCACGCTCGCCGCCGGCGCCGCCTCCACCAAACCGCCGGTAGTCGAGGCTGGGCGCAGCAGCGATCTCAAAACCTCCCGCACAACCACTCCACTTCTAGGTCTGGTTCGCGGGCATGGCTAGGCGGTGGCCGTCGTCCTGCTGATCAGGAATCGAGGCCACCGCCGAGCAACCCGCTGATCGACGTGCTACCCAATGATACCTAGGAGAGAGGGGCGGGTGGGGCCGCGCTCGAACCCGCTGTAGTTGTTGTTGTAGTAGCCACCGCCGTTGTAGTAATCTTCGTAGTAGTTCCTGTGGCCGGTGGACTCGCTGTAGTAGCCCCCGTTGGGACTGTCGGTGGCACCCTGTGTGAAGACATCCGAAACCCTCATAATCGCTCCTTAATCCGATCGATGGAGGAGCTACGCAAGCCGAAAAGACTCGGACGTGCCTGGGAATTACCTGCAGCCCCCCTGTAGGGTGCGCGGTCGACACGCTGCCTGGCCCGAACGTAGCTGGGCGTATCAGGTGCTCACTGAGGGACGCCTCGCGACATGATGCCGCACTGTGATGACGCACGTCGTCGATGACGCAGCCATCGACGCAGGTGAGCGTCGTTAGCGAACTCCCCCGGTGGCTACACCGGCAGTGTCTCAATCCGCCGCACTCGGCAGCAACCCAAGGTGATCCGAGCTGGCCCCCCTTACTCCCCGTGGTCACGCAACTACAAAACTAAGCTACACGTGTGGCGATTGCAACAACAACTTCCCGTATACGACCGGCCACACACAGTGATCATGCCCGGTCCAGCTACCGGTAAAGCGTGATCCAGACCTCCGCGCGGGCGTCGAGACCGGTCGCCGGTTCAGCACCACGAGGTATCCGTCTGCGTGGGTGAGCACGGACAGCAGCGCCGACGCACCGAACAACGGCTCGGCCTGCCCGCCGTTGAACAGCACCTGCACGACAGGTCGGCCTCGTAGGCGCCGGAGCGGTTGTGGTCGGCGCCCCGGGCATTGACAGCCAGGCCCAGCGCCATGCCCTGCAAGGTGCGCGGCTCATACCCGGGCATTTCCCTGCCTTTGACGTGCGGAGCGAACTCCTCCGACCCGCCGCCGACGACGGCCGCAGCGCGCCGGGAGCCCTCGGCGAGCAGGACGCCCAGCCCGTCGCCGCTGCCGATCTCGTCCAGCGCCCGCGCAACGCCACGCCGTCGCCGAAACGCAGCCACGGCGCGTCGATCAGCCCGCGCTCCGCGCACTCCATCGCGATGGTGCCGCCGGCGGAGATGGTGTCCAGACCCAGCTCGTCGCAGCGGGCCGACGCGGCGAGCACGTCGCATCCGGCCCGGTGACATCCGCGATCAGCGCCTTGCCGGCGTATCCCCTGGGCGGCCCGGCCACCGGACTCACCCGCCCGCGTCCGAGGACATGAAGGCGACGGTGTCTCCGCTGGCCAGCGGGACAGCGCCGTCGCGGCTGATCTGGTCGCCGTTGAGCGCGGCGATGACGTGGCGGTCCAGGACCAGGTCCACCGCTGCGGCGGCACCGGACAGCGTGGCGGCACGCACGTTTCGAGGCTCACGGTGGCCGTTGCCGGCCAGCGCGCCGTAGCGCTGCACGGTGACCTGCGGAGCGGGTTGGCACCGCGCGGCACGGTAGTCGTCCGGGGAGTTGACGTTGACCACCGAATCCAGCGTCGGGTCAGCTGCGGCCAGCGCCGGGTCTTTCAGTAGCGCGGCGTCGTCCAGTCGCAGCGTGCGGCAGCGCTCGTGGCGGAATAGGAAGGCCGGCCGCAGGTCGCCGGCCACCACCAGATCGGTGACCAGCGGTGCGAGGGTGACCCGGTAGGCCGCCGCGAGCGGCTGCGGGTAGCCGCGGGCGACCGGGAGAACCACGTCGAGGTCGTCAATGAGCGCGCTGAGCACCCGGCAGACGAACGCCGGATGGAGGAACGGCAGGTCGGTCGAACACACGAAAGCAACGTGCGCCCGACCAACCAGCGCCCCCAGACCGGCGGAGATGCCCTGCAACGGCCCCAGACCCTGCTCAGGATCATCCACGACATCCACGTTCGGGGGCATCTCAGGTAAGGGCTGACCCGCGGCGCGGACCACCAGCAGCGGTCCGTCAACCGAGCGCGCGAGGACACCCAGAGTGCGGCGGAGCAGGGTGGATCCGTGCCACTCCAGCTCGGCCTTCGGCGTGCCCATCCGCGCCGACCGCCCCCCCGCCAGCACCACCCCGGACGCGCGACCCCTCGCCCGACCAGCCATGCGCTCGATCGTAGTCCCGCACACCGGCTCGCGTTCTGGATGCAGACTGCGCTTATCAGTACCCGATTTACCGCAGTCTGCATCCAGAACGCGGTGGCTCGGGCACCCAGGTGGTCAGGGCGCGAGGGCCCTGGGCGCGAAGGAACGGCTCGAGGTGTTTGTCCCGCCAGAGCTGTTCACAAGCGGCGTATCCGCGGGGCGTGCAGGTGAACGGTGGACCGGTCCAGCCGCACTCGCAGCGCGGCACATACGACACGTAGCCACAGTCGAGTTGCGGTCGCAGGACGCTCCAGATATCGGTGAGCCCCCCGTCTGGCTTGCGACCGGCGACGACACACTGGTGCTCGTCGAGGTCACCAAACCGGTGGGGGAGCACCAGACAAGGATCCTGCGCTTGGCTGAACAGAGGATGAACGCGACGCACTCGAACGGGTAGATTTGATAACGAGCGGGTAACCGCGCGGAGCACCTGTCACAGCGGCACCGCGACATTCCCCGTGCGCTCGCGGAAGGACTATCGCTGCGTGCGGCGGCGCCTCTCCTGGCAATTTCTGACCCAAAGTTGCCTCACCCGGCACATCCTGAGCAGAGTCTTAAGGTCGCTGGCGTGGGGTTGGCTGGCCTGACGGACCGAGCTTGCCCGAGCGCTCCGTCTCACCCGACGGACCCACCTCACCCGACGGACCCCACCTCACCCGAGGGGCCGGGCTTGCCCGGCGGTTCCGTACAGCGGACCATCCCCATTCGGCCGCCCGGGCTGATCCCAGCTATAACACCGACCGTCACGGTAAGACTCGTCGCGCGCACACTGCGGGCCACGTTGGCCGACGATCATCCGTGGTGACCGGGAAGCGGCCCACGGCTGAGTCGGTTGCGCCTTCGGCTGGATCGTGGGTGCCGGCAGGTTACCGCAAGCACACCACACCCGGGAACTCCCGTTGGCGCCCGCAGAGCCTTCCGGACCTGCCGTTGACTGGACGGATGCGCCCCCACTACCGACGTTTCCTCTCACCGTTTTGGGTTGGCCGGCTTGTGGAACAATGGGCTTGGCACCAAAGGTGCCACTCCAGCCATGAGTTGAAGACCCCCGTGGGTGCGGTGGCGTTGCTGGCTGAGGCAGTGCTGGATGCCGCTGATGACCCGCACGAGGTGCGTCGGTTCGGCACCAAGATCCTCAACGAGGCCAACCGGCTGGGCACGCTGGTCACCGAGCTGATCGCATTGTCGCGGCTGCAGGGCGCGGAACGGCTCCCCGAGCTGGCCACCGTAGAGGTCGACAAGATGGTGCACGCGGCATTGGATCGCTGCCGGCTGGCGGCCGAATCGGCCAGCATCCGGATCACCCTCGACCCGCCCAGCGGACTGCTGCTCAACGGTGAGGAGACGCTGCTGGTAACGGCATTGGCCAATTTGCTCGGCAATGCGGTGTCATATTCGGCACCTGGCGGCTCGGTTTCGATCAGCAGACGGCTGAGGAATGGTTGGGTGGAGATCGCCGTCACCGACCACGGCCTCGGCATTGCTCCCGAGCACCAGGAACATGTGTTCGAGCGCTTCTTCCGGATCGACCAGGCGCGCAGCCGATCCAGCGGCGGCACCGGGTTGGGGCTGGCGATCGTCAAGCACGTCGCCGCCAACCATGGTGGGGATGTGCAGCTCTGGAGCAAGCCCGGCATAGGATCGACCTTCACCCTACGGATTCCTGCGCATCCTGAAATTCCACGACGTGCGCCGTGCACGCCATCGATACCCGAGCACGTAGGAGAGGCGCTACGACAAGGGTGCTGATTGTCGAGGACGAAGATGGAGGTCTATTCGATGACACGGGCGAGGTAGTCGGGCTTGCTGTCGTCCTGGCCGACCTGCTGGTGCGGTTGGCCGTGCGCGTAGGGCAGGCAGCGGTCGGCCAGCTCCGGTAACGTAGCGTTGCGCGTGGCCAGCCAACGGGTCCACTCGGGTAGCAAGGCCACCAGCTGGTCGGCGAACCCGTCGAGGTAGAAGTTGCGCATGTGCAGCACGCACAGGGCGACCCGGTGCGGGGAACACGTGGCATACACCGCGTCGATTTCGTTGATGCACCAGGAATCGGCCAATTCCGTGGCCAGTTCGTCCACATCCTCCGGCAGCTCCTGCTTGTCAGCTTCGTGGGTGCGCAGCCACGTGGCGAATTCGACCGCGGCGGTGGCCGCATCCAAACCACCACCTGGTTGGGTTCCCCGCCGGGGCACTGCCTCCGTGACGACCTCACCTAAACGCTCGCTGCGGTGGTACTCAGCGAACTGCTCGACGCCTTCCCCACCGGCACGCAACAATCCCTGCTCGGCGGGCATCAGGTCAGCTAAGAGCCACGGGTCATGGACCGGGGCTAAGACGGTGCCGGCCGCTGCGATCTGGCCTACCCCGGCCTGCCAGGCGGTCAACGCCGCCTCCGGCGTGGGGTAGAAGCCACTATGCACGGTAAACGCCTGATGCCCGCAGGCATCGATATCCCACAAATACCAACGCACCGGCCGGTCCGCCGTGGTGATCGGCGCAGCCACGGCAAACCGGCCGCCATACCGGTCGCAGGTCCACAGCACCGGCCCGGTCACCACTGGACCCGGCGGCACAGCCGGCAACACCTGCCCGACCGCCGTACCCCGCAACCGCACGATCGCATCGCCCGCAACCTCGCCGAGCGGATACGGCAGAACGCACGCCAGCGCGGTGAGCACCCGCCACGGCGCACACCAAGCGTCCGCCTGTCCGGTGGTCGCCTTCAACACCGCCATCACCGCGGCCTCGGCCGCCACCACCATGGCCTCGGCCAGGTGATACGGGCCCACCCGTTCATCCACCGGCGCCCGCTCCACCTCGCCCAACAGCGATCCCAGCCGTCCACACAACGCGTCTTCCACGATCATATCTGGCTGATCCACCACCACCCTCACGAGCTCCGCGACCAGATCCGTCGCGATCGCAGCGGCCCGCAACGCCCGCTGCGCGTCGAGTTGGTTCCGGTAGGCGGCGATACCCCGCCACGCATCCGCTAGCTCATGGCGATCCCACGCACGCACATCAACACCAGATCCGCGCCGATCCACCTGGGGCCGCCCGAGGGACCGACCAGATTTGCCAGACTTCTTTTTCCGCTTCCGCGACACAGGCACCGCCGAAGCATAGGCACCCCCGCCCACCTCCCTACCGCCTGTCACCAACACCCCGACCGGCCCCTGCCCGACCATTACCAGCATCTCGCGCCCAGCCCGGGCCACCCGCCCCATATGGAGTCCGGTCACTCGCCAATGATCAAAGATCCGCGCATGCCGGGTGGCGCGCGATGAACGACGCACGGTGAACACAGCCGACAAACGGGGGTCGTAGAGCACCCAGTGAAGGCGTCGGCATCGTAGGTGTAGGCCTTTTGCCTAGCGTGTTCTAGGGCTAGCAAGCCCCCTAACGCGGTGCAGTCGGCGACCTGCACCAGGCCCTCTTCCACACCTGTACCTCGCCAACGGCCACATCATCGATCACGAACCGACACCGCAGCTCCAACCCCAAAGCAGGACACGGCAAGACACTCTGGGGTACTACAACCGGAAAACAGCTTCTGGCCAGGACATTCACGATCGACACATAGAGTCACCATCATGCCACTACCAACACAAATCCCCTGGTCAGGGGCACAATTCGAACCTGCCGGGAGCGCCACCAGTACGCGATGCCACCTTTGTCGAGCCGCAGGTTGTCCACCAGCCACGCTGTTCCTGGTGGTTGCGAACACCAGGGCACCTCCTCCGGCGGCAGGCTGAGCGCGAACGCCACGTCGAGGCACTCGATCGGGTCGGCGCCGTCGAGGATCTCGCCGAAAACATAAGCCTCGTGCAGGAACGGCTCCTCGACCGGCAGGCGAGTCTTCCACTGACACCGGTCAGCCAGGAAACGGAGCTTCTCTACGGCTCGACGATAACGCACGGTCACATTGTCGGTTGGCATGGCTGACAACGCTACGGCGACTGTGGGCCGCAGCCCGCACTTGATTGAGCGGGCGGGCTCGGGCTTCTGGCGGCATCTCCGTCGGCCGCCGCTACAGTCTGGCCGCGGAAGAACACGACGAGCACGCGAGGGGCCACATGGCGACCACAGCACGGGAACGACTGGCCGGACTGCTCGGCGATTCCGAACCGACCGGGTCGTTCAGCACTGAGCTGCTGGCGCCGGCGCATCTCCTGCAGCTTGAAGTGGCTGGCGTCGGGCCAGTGAGCCTTCCGGTCCGCGCGCCTCTGGCGAAGAAGCTGATCGCGGTGGCGCGGTCGGCGATGTTCGGCCAGGGCGAGGAGACGCTGACGGACAGCAGCGTCCGCGACACCTGGGAACTCACCCCGGATCAGATCACGCTCGGCGGGCCCGGCTGGACAGCGCTGCTGGACCGCGCGCTGGAGCACTTCCGTGACGAGCTCGGGCTCCCGCGGACGGCACGGCTGCGGGCCGAGCCGCACTCGATGCTGGTCTACGGCAAGGGACAGTTCTTCCTTCCCCACCAGGACTCGGAAAAGCACGACGCCATGGTGGGCACGCTGGTGGTATCACTGCCCTCGGCACACACCGGCGGGGAACTGGTCATCGACCACGCGGGCGAGACCAGGGCCCACCGCGCCTCGAAGGAGGAGCTGACCCTGCTCGCGTTCTACGCCGACTGCCGCCACCAGGTCACGCCGGTCAGATCCGGGTACCGGGTGACGCTCACGTTCAACCTGCTGGCCGCCGCTGAGACCACTGCTCCGGAGACCGGCCCCGCCACCGAGCTGGCGCACTGCCTGACCGAGCACTTCACCACGCCAGCCGCCCCGCGGTACGGCGGCCGCGACCTCGGCACGCCGAACCGGCTGGTCTTCCTGCTCGACCACGAATACACCCAGCGAGGCCTGAACTGGTGCCGACTCAAGGGCGCCGACGCGGAGCGAGCCGCGCTGGTACGCGCCGCGGCCGAGCAGGCCGGGTGCGACGCGGTGCTGGCGCTCGCGGAGGTGAAGGAGACCTGGGACGCCGAACCGTCCGGCAGCGCCCCCTGGAACGACTACGACTCTTACGAGGACGACGAGGACCCCGACGACTATCAGCTCCATTCGCTGATCGACGACGAGATCACCCTCGGCTGGTGGACCAGCCCGGACGGCAGCGGCGGCGAGCCGATCTCGCTGCACGTTCCCGACCACGAGGTGTGTGCCAGCACCCCGAGCGCGGACCTGCAGCCCTACCAGTCCGAGTACGAGGGCTACATGGGCAACTACGGCAACACGCTCGATCGGTGGTACCGGCGGGCCGCGGTTGTCGTATGGCTGCGGGACCGGGCGTTCGCGGCGCGCGCCGAGGCCGGATCGCAGTGGGCTCTGCACGAGCTCCGCGACCGCATCGAGGCCGGAGACCTCGAGGGCGCACGTGCCGCGGCGGAGTCGCTCGCGCCGTTCTGGAAAAAGACAGCGGCACAGGCGGGCCTGCTCGGCACCGCGCTGGACGTGGCAGCGGGCCTTGACGTTGCCGGAACGGCCACGATGCTGCTGGAGCCGTTCCGGGTCGAAACGCTCACGCAGGAACACGCGGGCGGGCTGGCGGCAGCCGGGCGATACGGCGAGCAGTGGACGCGGAGCGTCATCGACGGGTGGTTCGGGCAAAGGTACCACTACGGAACCGACCGGTACGAGTGGATCGACAGCCTGCCAGAGCTGTGCGGGGCGCTGCGCGTCGCCGGGACGCCGGAGGTGGCGCGGCTGCTGGCCACCAGGACCTGGTACTGGATGGACGGCCAGCTCCAGTCCTGGACCACCGCCGCGCGAACCGACGTCCGCCAGCCACAGCTGGAGATGCTCAGCTCGCCGCTGGTCCGGCTGCTCGATGCGGCCGACGACACGCTGCGCGACGAGATCACGACAGCGCTGCGCGAGTCCGAGGACACCGTGCTGGAGTGCCTGATGCCGGCGCTGCGTTCGGCGCACCCGCGGCGACCAGCGGGGCTCGACACGGTAGCCCGCGACTGCGCGAAGCGGCTCGGCGCGATCATCGCGAGGCCGCCGCGTGACGAAGACGACTGGTCGATCGAATGGACCGGGTGCCGGTGCGACCTTTGTGACACGCTGGGGACGTTTCTCCGCTCCCGGTCGCGTCGGATCTTCGAGTGGCCCCTGGCAACAGACGGGCGCCGGCACGTGCACACCCAGATGGACTCGGCCGGGCTGCATGTGCGGCATCAGACCCGGCGGCTGGGTCGGCCATACACGCTCGTGCTGACCAAGACCGACGCGCTTTTCACGCGCGCCAAGAACGCGCGGCAGCAGGCCGTGACCGACCTGGCATGGCTGACGTCGACGTGGGGCGACTCACCGGCGCGAAAGTAAGAGGCCTGTGCCGGGTACGGCATGCGCCGGTGAGCGTGGCGTGGGCGTACCGCCCGCTCACCGGCGTGCTCCCCGGTGCCCGTCGGCGTCGAATGTGGATTGGCGATGCTGCATAAGGGCGAGGTAGCCGTCTTCGAGGCCGGGTTCTCGAATCCGCCCGTGAACCTCGTCGGCGCGGATACCGTCACCCAACTGCTCGAGGTCACCGACGAACGGCTGCCAGCGAGGCGCGGGAGTTCACGTTCGCCGCCACGCTGACCCGCGAGCAACAGGACGCCGTGGACAATCTGCGCGACCATGACCTCGGTGTGCTCGTCGCGCCACCAGGAGCGGGCAAGACCGTGATCGCCTGCGCGGGTGATCGCCACCTCCGCGACCTCCACACTCGTGCTCGTCGACCGCAAGGCCCTGGCCGACCAGTGGCGGACCCGCATCAGCGACCTGCTGGGCGTCAGGCCTGGCCAACTCGGCGGCGGTCGCCGCAAAACCCGTGGGGTGATCGACGTCGCGATGCTGCAAACCCTGGCCCGCAAGACCGACGTCGAACAGCTCACCAGCGGCTACGAGCTGATCGTCGTGGACGGGTGCCACCACATCCCCCGCCGCGGCGTTCGAGCACGCTGTCAAACAGATCCCGGCCCGCCGCTGGCTCGGGCTCACCGCCACCCCGTACCGCCGCGACAAGCTCGACGACCTGATCGCCCTCCAGCTAGGCCCGGTCCGGCACACCATCACCCATTCCACCCCAGCGGCCAAGAACAGCACGCCCCAACTCGAATTCGAAAAGACCACAGTTCGGCCAACGCCTGTGCTCCACGTGCACGACACCGCCTACCGCTATCTCGGTGACACCGCCCCACCACCTTGGCTGATCACTCGATCGAGTAGGCAAACACCTTGGTGTCGATCCGACCACTGTGCTGAACCGCCTGCAGGAACGTGGCGTCCGCACTCGCGACACACACGGGCGAGCCAGATCTTGACACACTGGCATCTCGGCGGTAAGCCACAACCTCAGTAACTGCTGATACTCAACTATAACTTGATTTCTATAGAACTAATTTGGTTGGAACTAAAGTTTTACTGTAGGATGGGCTGGTGCCAGTTGATCGACGCGACCTCCGTCGGAGGCTCTTCGAGCTCGCCACCGGACAAGGCGGCTACTTCACCGCCGCTCAGGCGAAGACGCTCGGCTATTCTCACCAGGCGCAGGCCCACCACGTTGGGGCGGGCAACTGGTGGCGCATTGATCGTGGCCTGTTCCGCCTCGTCGAGTGGGCTCCAGGCGCGCACGACGAACTCGCCCGCTGGACTCTGTGGTCGCGAGGACGAGCGGTCGTGTCACACGAGTCGGCCATGAGCGTGCATGGCATCGGCGAGTTCGAATCACGGCATATCCATCTGACGGTTCCACCAGGATTCACCATGCGCAACGACGCCGTAGAACTTCACTACGCCGAGCTTCCCGCCAATGACGTCTCCGAACGCTCGGGATACTGGGTGACCACTCCACTGCGAACGATCATCGACATCGCCGCGAACGCACCCGATGAGGACCAGCTCGCCCGCGCCATCGACGACGGGCGGCGCGCCGGCCTGGTTACCAATCGCCGCCTCCGATCCCGCGCCGAGGCCCTTGACCCCCGCGCCGCGCTCTACATCGAGCGCGCGATCCAACAAGCTGAGACGCCATGACCTACCAATCGGCGCAGGCACTACGCACCGCATTGGAAAACCGGCTGCTGGCACAATCTAACGAGACCGGAGACAGTCTGGACCGGCTACGCCGACGGGTGATGTTCGAGCGCATCATCGCCCGCATCCAAGCGGCAGAGCCAGGGCAATGGGTACTCAAAGGTGGCATGGCGCTCGAGGTTCGCCTACGTGACGACGCCCGGCTGACCAAGGACGTCGACCTCGGCCTTCGTGATGACGTCAACAGCGCGCCCGACCTCCACGAGCGACTCATCGAGATCCTCACCATTGACCTCGACCATGACTTCTTCATCTTCAGCGCGTCCAACTCGATGTGTCAGCCAGGACTCATGAACTTCACGCCACCGACAGGCTCGCCATACCCAACTCCTTGGCCTTCGCCGGTATCCCAGCCGTTGAGGTCGAAGCGGTCGACATCCACCGACATGCGGCAGAGAAGTTCCACGGGATGCTCCGCGACTTCGGGGAACGCGAGAACTCCCGAGTCCGCGACCTCGTCGACCTCACCATCCTGCTCAAACACGGTCTGCTCGCACCCGAGCGAACGGCAGCCGCAGTCCGAACCGTATGGCTCGAACGCAACAACACCGAACCACCGGGCGACCTCCCGCCGCTGCCAGAGTCGTGGCCGGACCGCTACCAGCGACTTGCAGCCAGCCACGCTGTTGACATCCCGCCCTACCCCGCAGCCGTCGCCCACGTAACCCGACTGTGGCTCCACATGTTCCCCCACGCCTGAACAACACCGAAGCCAGAGCGAGACACCCTGCGGGAGTAGAACACCAAGACAGCCTCTGACCAGCAGATTCACCACGAACCCACCAACACGCGAGGTGAGCGCCAAACGCACAAAACCCCAGGTCAACCGCGAAAATCGAACTCAGAGTGGAGCTGAGGGGAATCGAACCCCTGACCTTCTCGATGCGAACGAGACGCGCTACCAACTGCGCTACAGCCCCCCCGCGATGCGCGCCGAGTTTAGCAGCGGTCGTCGGCTACTCGCCGACCGCCCGACGGTAGGGCGGCTTGAAAGCGGGCTGAAGCTCGTCGAACGTCGGATCCTCATCGTCTAGATCCAGGGCAACGCCAGAGTGGTGGTGCACCGGCGATGCCGCGGCAGAACGCTCCGCCGACGGCTCCTGCACAGACTCTCCGCCGCGGTGCGCTTCGGCGGGGACATCCTGGCCGAGGTCGGGCGCGGGACCAGCGGATCGAGACCCGCCCGCCCGTGCGGCCCGACGCTGCCGCACGTCGTCCTCGATGCGCACCTGCCGGCGCAGGTAACCGAGGTAACCGGCCAGGGCCAGATCCAGCGCCACGTGCGCCCACCACAGCAAGCTTGACACGGTGTAGGCCAGCACCAGACTGGCCACCGCAGCGACCGCCAGACTAAGCACCACCCGCTGCCGGAAGGTGTATTTCTGCTGGGCTAACTGTGCGGCGACCTCAGGGTCATAGCCACCGCGACCCGATCTGTACCGATGCTCGTCCAAGGTTGACTCCCGCTGCGCGATCCGTTCGTCGATCATGCGCACCTGTTGACCGTGCTCGTGCGCCGCACGAGGAGGGCCCGGCCGGTGCAGTACCCGAGAGGCCAACGCAGACTCCGCAGTGCGCACCACCTCCTGCCGTCGCTTCGCGACCATCGGGACGAGGACGACAAGCCATGCCGCCGCCAGCGCCGCGAAGATCAGCGAGCTGGGCACTCCACGCCCCCTACCCGGTCCGCCATTCCTGAGCTGCGTGCACTACCGCCTGCGTCACGGTAGTCACAGTGAACTCGCGGATCCTGGAGGCGCGCCGAAGGTCGTGAGTGGGTAACAGTGTTCGAACACTGTTACCCACTCACGAGGCATGGCCAGAGCGGACCAAGCGGGACACCAACCCGGCACCGACCTCATCCTGCGTCAGGGCGAGCAGCCGATGGTCGCGCCAGGCGCCGTCCACCTCCAGGTAACGTCGCAGCAGGCCCTCGTCGCGGAACCCGAGCTTGGCCAGCACCCGGAGGCTGGCCGCGTTCTCCGGCCGCACGGTGGCCTCGACGCGGTGCAGTCCCATCGGCCCGAACGCATGGTCCACCGCCAGCGCCACCGCCGCTGTCGCCACACCACCCCCGGCCGCACTCGACTCCACCCAGTAACCGACCCAGGTTGACAGCAGCGAGCCACGCACCACGTTGCCCAGTGTGAGCTGACCGGCGAACTCCCCGCCCAGGGTGATGGCGAAGGGCACTGCTTGACCCCGCCGGGCCGTCGCACGCAATCCGCTGCACATCACCGGCCAAACCATGGTGGCGAAGCGCTCCGCCCAGGCGCCCTCCCCATCCGGCTCCCATACGCGCAGGTAGACCTCGTCGCGCAGCCTCAGCCGGCTCCACGTCGGACCGTCCCGCAGCCGCACGGGGCGCAGCATGACCTCCCCCGCGGCGACCTTCACCGGGCCTAGCCGCGCCGGCCAGCCGGGGTGACGATCATCAGGTCCAGGCCCGAACACGACGCCTCATCCGCGCTGAGCGAGAAAACTCACGGCCACCAGCTCGCCGACCGACACCTCAGTGGTGTCCGGATCAACCAGGATCAAGCAGTTCGCCTCCGCCAGCGAGGCCAGCAAGTGGGCGCCGGAGGTACCGAGAGGTTGTACCAGGTACTCCCCGGTATCGGGATCGCGCAGCAACTGGCCGCGAACAAACCCGCACCGGCCCGCGGTGGACGTCACCGGGGACAGCAGCCGCGCGGTGATCGTGCGCCGGTGGGGATTGCGCTTGCCCAGCGCGAGCCGGATCAGCGGCCGCACCAGCACCTCGAAGACCACCAGCGCGCTGATCGGATTGCTCGGCAACAGAAAGGTGGGCACCGAGTCCGAACCCAGCCGACCGAAGCCCTGCACGGAACCGGGGTGCATCGCGACGCGCCCCACATCCAGCGGGCCGAGCTCGGCCAGCGCAGCGGACAGCTCATCGCCCACCGCGCCGCCGACCGCGCCGGTCACCACCACGATCTCCGACTGCAGCAGCCGGCCCTCCACCGCCTCGCGCAGCCGGGACGGAACGCTGGACACGATGCCGACCCGATGCACTTCGGCGCCGGCGTCGCGGGCGGCTGCGGCCAGCGAGTAGGAGTTGATGTCGTAGACCTGCCCGGCGCCCGGGGTACGTTCGACGTCGACGAGCTCCTCACCGACCGACAGCACCGACAGCCTGGGTCGCGGGTGCACCCGCACCTTGGCCCGGCCCACCGCGGCGAGCAGCCCCACCTGCGCCGGGCCGATCACCGCGCCGAGGCGTACCGCGACGTCGCCGGTCTGCACGTCCTCCCCGACTCGACGCACATAGGCCTTCGACGGCACCGACCGCGCCACGGTGACCCGCGCCGCATGAGCCCCGCCGTCCTCGGTGTGCCCTAGCGGGACCACCGCATCAGCCAGGGTGGGCAAAGCCGAGCCGGTAGCCACCCGGACCGCTTGGCCGGGCTGCAGCCGCAGCGGCTGCCGCGAGCCGGCCGCGATCTCGCCGACCACCGGCAACGTCACCGGGACCTCCGTGACGTCCACACTGCGCACCGCATACCCGTCGACCGCGGCCTGATCAAAACCGGGCAGCGCACGCTGCGCCACGACCTCCTCCGCGCAGAGCATGCCCTGCGCCTCGGAGATCGCCACCCGCACCGGTTCGGGACGCACCGCAGCGTCCAGCACCCGCCCGAGCTGCTCGTCCAGCGACCTCACCTGTTCTCCTGCTCCAACCTGTCGCGTAACCAGCTCCGCAGCTCAGGGCCGATCTCCGGATCGTTCAGTGCGAAGTCCACCGACGCCCGGAGCAATCCGGCCGGGTTCCCCAGATCGTGCCGCCCGCCGCGGTGCACCACGACGTGCACCGGATGGCCCTCGTCGATCAGCAGCGCGATGGCGTCGGTGAGCTGCAGCTCCCCGCCTGAACCGGGAGCGATCCGGTGCAATGCATCGAACACCGCGCGGTCCAGCAGGTATCGACCGGCCGCAGCGAAGGTCGATGGCGCAGCCTGCGGCGCAGGCTTCTCCACCATCCCGCGTACCCGCTTGACGTCGGGGTCGCCGGTATCCTCGACGTCGAACACCCCGTAGGCGGAGATCTGCTCGCGTGGGACGTCGAAGGCACACAGCACGCTGCCGCCGTGCCGCTGCCGGATCTCGGCCATGGTGATCAGCACCCCGGTGGGCAGCACGAAGTCGTCGGGTAAGAGGACGGCCACCGCATCGTCGGAGTCGTCCAGCAGCGGCTCAGCACAGCCCACCGCATGCCCCAGCCCCAGCGGCTTGTGCTGCACCGCAACTTCTGGCCGGATCAGCTCGGGGGCCCGGCGCACCCTGGCGAGCAGCGCCTCCTTGCCGGGCACCCGCAGTCCCGCTTCCAGATCCGGGTTGGGGTCGAAGTGCGCGGCCACCGACTCCTTACCCGGTGAGACCACGAGCACCAGCCGTTGCGCCCCGGCCTCGGCCGCTTCCGCGGCGACGTACTCGATCGCTGGGGTGTCGACCACCGGCAGGAGCTCCTTGGGCACGGTCTTGGTCGTCGGCAAGAACCTGGTACCGAGCCCGGCCGCGGGCACGATGGCCGTGCGGAACGCACCGTGGCCGACCGGGCCGGTTATCGAGGCGCTCATGGCGCACGACCCTATCGGCCCACCCGACGCACCTCCCGCGACGTCCACCCGGCCCGGCATGAAGACTAGTCGGGTCTCGACAACCC
>JALYTS010000176.1 GCA_030854185.1 Actinomycetota bacterium
CCCGGCGCGGCGCGAGTAGCCCGGCGTGGGCGACGCGGGTACCGGCCTCGGTGGCCGACAGGTTCAACATCCCGGCCAGGAGTTGTTTGGTGTTGCGGAACCCGGCGGTAACCGCGATATTGCGGGATTCCAACTCCGCGACCGCATCCAGCATCACCGAGTACACTATCCGGGACACGGATTCGATATCGCGGACCTGATCCGGCAACCCCGCGTCATCGCACTCGACAATCGCGTCACGCCACCGATCGAGGCAAGCGACCATCGCCTGCCTCGGGTCCAGTAGAGTCTCCATCACGAGACCATTGTCGCACCCACCCCCGACAACCTCGGGCCCTCAACCGGAGCCGCCGGCAAAGGGGATTTCAGCGATGCGACTCTCGTCAAGAGTTGTGACCCCATCGCGGTCAACAGATTTGGCGCTACACGTTTGGCGGCTGATTGCGGATCGATCCGGGGTGGGTTGGCTGGAAGTTTTGTCAATGCCTCGGCCGGCTGTCCGGGCGGGATCCGTCGATGTCGGGTGAACCCGTACTCGTGCGCGAGCTCAGCGGAGGTGACAGATCGCTGATTCCATCGCGCTCGCTTGGGGTCCGAGGCCATCGAGGCGACGGCGCGGCCGACATACCGAGGTGACTCCGACGACACGAAGCCTTCTAGGGCGCTGGGATGGCCCTCGACCTTGTTCGGGTCCAAGGCATCACGCCAGTTGCCTTCGGTGACTCCGTGCTCCCAGATAGGAGTGTTCCAGCGAGCCGGCGGCCCTTTGAGGACCTCGGCGCCCCAGATGTCGTTAACCAACACGTCTATGCCGCCGTAATCATCCCGAACGCGCTCGGCCAAGCGTCGAACCTGGCCGGAGTCGAGATGGTCGACCTGGATCGCGATCCCGGTGCCACCCAGCCGCGTGACGAGCTCGGCCGTCTCTTCAATCGTCTCAGGACGGTCGTAGTCCGACTGACCGGAGCCCGTGACGCTGCTGCGCCCCATGCAGATAACAGTCGCGCCGGCTTCACCCAGCGCAGCCGCGATGCCGCGTCCAGCGCCTCGAGTCGCTCCGGCGACCACGACAACACGACCACGACAACACGACCACGAAGCGCATCACGAGCCGGCTGCCAAGCCACAACCTGAGTCTGCCGCCCGGGGGCGACGGCAGCAAACGGTGGCTCGGAAGGAGCTAACCGCTCATGGGACCCATTGCGCCGTCGTTCATGTCAGTGACGGTGACGACGAATGGCCGCATCATCTCAGTGTCCTCATGTTCGAGGATGTGGCAGTGATAGACATAGCGGCCAGGGATGTCGAACCGGACGGCCACCTCAATGATGTTGCCAGGATCGACCCTGATGACGTCGTTCCATCCGTGGATCTCGCTGGGCTCGAAGGTCCTGCCTGGGTTCTCGGTGTCGGGCACCAGCGCCGCTGATGTCTTCCGGGTCTCGGGGTTGTAGAGGTTCGTGTCGTGCTCGTCGGTGACGACCAGACGGCTGCCGCGCCGGTGTAGTGGCTGGAATTGGGACTGGTGGATGTGCATGGGATGGGTGTCGCCGGTGGCGTTGACGAATCGCCACACCTGCCACTGCCCCACCCTGGGCCGCAACGCCACCCGGTCGTAGAAAGAAACCCGGCTACTCGATCCCGCCGGGTCGTCGGCCAGCCATCCCTCCACCCGGTAGGTGGTCGGGGCCGTCTCGCCGGGAAACTGGATGGCGATCCCCCCGGCCGGATCCTCGACGATCTCGTGCAGGTAGAGATGGCCGGCTGGGGTCGTTTCGGCGAGCAAGATGGTCCGCAGGTCGACCCCGGTGATCGGGAACTGTTCGGGCTCGTCAGCGCGCACCGATTCCCGCTCGCGGCGCACGAGACGTCGAAACGCCGGATTGAGCACAGCCGCCGCGGTGTCGGTGAACAACGCATGGGGCGCGCCGTAGGTCGGAGCGTCGCCGTCGATGTCCAGCCGAAGTACCCATGGATAAGGGTTGCGATGCGGCCGGTCGCCCTGGGTCAGCAGGTCAGCCAACGGAGGTGGCGGATCTCCGCCGAACGGGGCCTGCGCGGAGTTGACCAGCATGAGCTGCTCCCCGTCGGGCAGGCCGGTGAGGTCGACGAGGACGTCGATCCGGTCGGCGGATGCCACCGTCAGGGCCTGGTCATTGCCGAGCTGCCAGGCCCGCCACAACAGGCCACCGCCGGTGCCGATCACCAGCACCCGGTCGTGCTGGGGGGTGACCACCGGGGCACCATCCGCGCCGATGCGCACGGTCACCAGGTGCAGCCGGTAGACCCGGGCGTTGCTCGCGTTGAGCAGCCGCAGCCGGTAGACCATCGGCCGCAGCGGCAGCTTCGGCCAGAGCTTGCCGTCGACGAGGGTGAGTGGGTTGAAGGACTCCGCGGTATCGGGCGTGACCTTGTGCAGCAGCCGAAGCTCACCGTCGACGACGTCGAGGTTGCGGTCCTGCAGGGTCAGCAGGATCTCCCCGTCCCCCGTGCTGGTCGGCAGGCCAAGCTCCCGCTCGCGCCCATCGCGAACCAGATAAGGGCCGGCCAGCCCGGAATAGTTGTGATACCGGGTGCCGTTCATGGCGTGGTCGTGGTACCAGAGGAACTCACCGACCTTGCCCAGGCCGAGGTCGAGGTTGTCGTAGCTGTTGGGATAGGCGGAGAGTTGGTCGGAGCCGGTCGCCGCCATGTTGTCGGGCCAGCCGTCGGCGTCGGACGGTGAGTGCGCGCCGTGCAGGTGCACCGTGGTCCAACCGATCGGTGCACCGGAGGTGTCCTCGGGTGCACCGCCTTGCCGACCGAGGTGGTTCTGCACGGAGTCGACGTCGGGGTAGGGGTCATCCACGATCGCGGTGGCGATGGGCAGCCGCGCCGGCGTCGACGGACGGACCGACGCCGGCAGGCGGTTGGTCCAACGCACGAACGCCTCCTGGCCCGCCGGCACCTCCAACAGTGGTCCCGGCGAGACGGTGTGGCCCCCGACGCCGAAGCCCCACGCCGGAACAGCAGGAAGGTCGGGGTGGATAGCCATCGTGGTCTCGGCGATGACTATCTCGTGCACGGATCCCGCCCGTAGCTGGTGTGCGCGTGGCGGGGTCAGCGACGCCCGGAACGGAGCGAGCACCTGGTCCGGATGCACCGGGTTGCACGGACCCGTGATGCCGCCGCCTGTTGGTGACGCCGTTGGCGCCGCGTCCGGCGTCGGCGAGATCCGGTCCTTACCAGCCATGGTTCTTCGACTCCCCATCCTCCAGCGGCACGCACCATCGTGATGCGCGGAGTAGGAGGGTACGCCGCGACCGATGCTGGCTGTCGACACAATTAATGGGACTGGGCTCGCGGCCACCAGCCCTTCACCGGCGATGTCGCGAGTGCGCTGGGCGAACAAGCCGCCAGCCGCGGTCTCCTGCAGCAGAGCCTCCTGTATTACAATGTGTCTTATGTCTACGCTTACGATCCGCACTGACTCCGAGGTCGAGCGGGCCCTTGAGTACCTGACCCGCGATGGGCAGTCCCGCTCGGAGGCGGCGCGTGCCGCAATCCTGGAAGCCGAACGGGCCCATCGGCGGGCGAGGCTGCGGGCCGAGGCAGAGGAGCTGCGTGACGACCCCGAAGATGTCGCCGCATCGCGGGAGTTGGCCGCGGAGATGGACGCCATCCGTGCGTGGTGACCTGTACCGGCTGAAAGCATCCCGGGATGTCCGCGGCCACGAACAAGCCGGCGCACGCTACGCCGTAGTCCTCCAGTCCGACGACCTTCCGCTCTCCACGTGGATCGTCGCGCCGACCTCGACCGGTCGGCGGGCGGCATCGTTTCGCCCGGAGATCGAGATCGACGGCACCAAGACCCGCGTGATGGTCGAACAGCTGACCGTGATCGACCCGCAGACACGTCTCGGTGAGTTCGCCGGCCGGCTGAACAGCTCCGAGATGCAGGCCGTCAGTGCCGCATTGCTGACCGTTCTGGCCTTGGACTAATCGCGGCTGGCTCCTCTGAACGACCATCACGGTCAACAGGCGGTGGGTACCCCGGTCTCGGTGGACAGCCCGGCGCCGACCCAGTCCTCGATGCCGCCGGGGTACTTCCGGACGTTGGTGTACCCGAGCCGTTCGAGCTTCATGGCGACCTGCGTGCTGTTCTGGCAGGCCGGGTTGGAGCAATAAGTGACGATCGCGGCGGCCTTGTCCGGCAGCAGTTCGCCGGCGCGATCCGCGACGTCCGCGGCGATGAGGTTGACGGCGCCGGGGAGGTGCTGCCGGCTGTAGTAGGGCTCGGGTAGCGCGTCGACTGCGGTGATGGTTCCGGCGTCGAGGCCGGACTTCAGTTCGTCACGGGAGATGGTGCGCGTCACGTCGGAAACCTCCTGAGGTAGATCGGACAATGGATGACACCCGGCTATCCACCGCCGGAGCATCCGGACTAGAGTCCGTTTCATGTCTTCGCACAGTAGCGGACCGCAGTCCGCTTCGTCAAAGGGCGGAGCCGGCGGCGGCACGTGCCGGGTTGAGCTGCCGGTCCTGGTTGAACTGCCGGTCCTGGGGATGGAGGTCCTACCGGAACGTGCCGACGCCGCCCGCAACCGGCTGCGGGTGCTCGCCGCCGCGGAGCGCCTGTTCGCGGCGCGAGGCGTAGCAGCAGTGACCATGGACGATGTCGCCGCCGAAGCAGGCGTCGGCAAGGGGACGCTGTACCGGCGCTTCGGCGACAAAGGTGGCCTGGCCGTCGCCCTACTGGACGAACGCGAACGCGAGCTGCAACAGCGCATCCTCACCGGCGCACCGCCGCTGGGACCCGGTGCACCGCCCGCAACCCGGCTTGCCGCCTTCGTCGCAAACTACCTGGAGCTGGTCGCCACGCAGCTCGACCTGGTCCTGCTGTCCGAAACCGCCACCACCGGGGCCCGGCTGCGCACCGGTGCGCACGCCTTCTGGCGCCAACACTGCCGCTACCTGCTGCATGGGGCTCGAGCCCCTGACCCAGACCTTCGCGCCGACCTGCTCCTCGCGGGCCTCGCCGCCGAACAGGTCGTCCACTGGCTGCGCGACGAACACCGCGAGCTCGCCGTCCTCGCCGACGGCCTGGCCTCTGCAGCTCTCGCCCTCACCCAGCGAAGTCCCGTCGCACCATCTGAGTACATAGTCTAGACTCAGTACTGTGATAGGCAATCTGGCGGAGGCGCTTACCGTGATCGGCGAGCGCTGGGCGCTGCTCATCGTTCGCGAAGTGGCCCTGGGGCTGCGTCGCTTCGACGAGGTGCAAGCCGTGACCGGGGCACCCCGCGCAGTTGTCTCCGATCGCCTACATCGCCTGACCGCGGCGGGCATCCTCACCACCCGGCCCTACCAGGTTCCGCGCAACCGGGCTCGACTCGAGTACACCCTGACCGACGCCGGCTACGACCTGCTACCGGTGCTTTCAGCCATCTCGGATTGGGCGCAACGCCACCTTGCCACGGCCACTGCCCCCGAGATCGAGTACCGGCACAGCGGCTGCGGCGGGCGGGTGACCACCCGGCTGGTGTGCGAATGCGGTGAGCAGACCGGTCCCCAGGAACGTCTCATCGCGCAGGTCAACCGCTAGCCGCCGACACCCGGGAAGGTCCAGAAACCAGGAGGAATCATGTCCCTCGCGACCACCACCGACACAAGGTTCGCCGACGACGTCCTAGCCAGCGCGACTCCCGTGCTCGTCGACTTCACCGCTGCGTGGTGCGCCCCGTGCCGGATGGTCGCTCCGGTCCTCGAGCAAATCGCCAACGACGAGTCCGAGCGCCTGCGCGTCGTGTCGATCGACGTCGACGCCAACCCCGTGACCACCGGGAACTATCGGATCATGAGCATGCCGACCCTGGCACTGTTCGTCGACGGCGAGGTGGTGGCCCAGTTGGTCGGCGCCAGACCGCGAACCGCGATCATGCGAGAGCTGGAGCCGCACCTGCAGCCCGCCCTGAGAGCAGAACGCCGCCCGCCCGGTCAGTGAGCTACTCGCCGAATGGGACCTCGTCGGCCCGAGGGCCGAGTCAAGCTGCGTTGGTGAAGTCCGCGGTCCCAACCTGGGCTTGGACATCATTTGCCACGAAGGCGACCTCCACGAAGCGCTTGGCCTGGGCCGCCCCGAGCGCGACCACTGGCAACCGGCGCTCGACATGATGGTGAGCTTCCTTGGCCGGCGGCTCAAACAACCCGGCACGTTGATGATCCGCGACGAGCACGACCAAGAGTGGCGCTTTGGTGCGGGCGAGCCACAGACGATGCTGACCATCGACGGCTACGAATTGCTGCGCGGAACA